>JAJQDY010000023.1 GCA_021201965.1 Phascolarctobacterium sp. | reverse complement strand
CGATGTCCGTCAGATGTTTTCCCTTCTTGCGCTTCTCCGCATTTGTGATAGAATGTGGGTAGTCCATAGTGATTGTCCTCCTCGATAGGGTTTTGCGTGTGAACTCTATTCTACCACAGATTCAATCGCTATGGATTTTTTAACTGTTCAACTTCATTTTACAATCGGCCGTTATAATATTATGAACGGTATTTATAGAACATAAATTAAAAACGGGGCGTTTTGTAATGAAGAAACTCCTTATCATCCTCTCGTCAATCTGTTTCGCCTTGCCACTTGAGGCAGGGCAGGTGGCGCTCGTGGGAGGCATGCGGACACTGCCGCCCGGTATTTTTGACGGCATGCTGCTGATACCGCATTTCTCGGAAAAAGTTGCCGTAAAGGATAGGTCCATCCTCTGGAATGCGGAGCGGGAGGAGCTCATAAGGGATTACGCAAGGCCCCACTACGGGCTTGATTAAGTTTCCATTACGCCGAAGGCCGTAGTGATGCATTGGACGGCGTCAGGCAGTCTCGATTCCGCGTTCAATAATTTTTACAATGTCTCCATGGAAGACGACGGTGGCGGCAGGCTCAACGTGGCATCGCATTTTCTGGTTGACAGGGACGGGACAATTTACAGGCTGACCCCTGAAACCGCACTCAATAGGCATGCCATAGGCTACAACTGGTGCGCCATAGGAATTGAGAACGTGGGCGGCGAAGGCGGCGCGGAGGACCTTACGGGCGCACAGCTGAAGGCCAATATCGCCCTTATAAAATACCTGAAGTGGAAATACAGGGATATTGAATACGTATTAGGCCACTTCCAGCATGATGAGGCAAGGGCCACGGGGCTCTATATTGAAAATGTCCCGGGTTACTATGCTGGAAAGATATATCCCGGGCCAGGCTTCATGGAAGGGCTCAAAAAGGGACTTAAGGATACAAAGGTAAAATTTTTAAACTGATTTTGACGGTCTAATAATTTTAGGCGGCTGAAATATAAATTTTATGCAAAGAGGTGCACGAAATGAAAAAACTTGTAAAACTCTTACTTATTACCATGTTCTGCGCATTCTCCATGGCAGCCTACGCTGCCGACAAGGCTGAAGTGCTTGAAGCGCTGGACGGCGCCTGGTACAATCCGGACGGATCATACGCCTTCAAGATCGATGCAAAGGACAGTTCCATCGAAGAAGGTAAAATCGTTGATATCAAACATGCAATTTCAGACGACACGATTTATACGGAAGCAACATGGGTAATTGAGGGCGAAGGCCAGCAGGTTGAAGTCCGCACCGCCGCTGACCGCATCGGTGACACCATGCTCATCTGCTTCCTCGGCACTGACAGCTTCCAGAACACCGAAAAGATCGACTATCCGGAAAGCGTTGCAGGCGTCTACATAGGCATGACCCGCGACCAGGTAAAGGAAAAGCTCGGCACCCCCAGTAATTCAACTATGGAAGTCCCTTACGTCATTGAAAGGGACGGCGTTGAATATAAGAGCATTGCCAACCTCATAAGGGACGAATACAAGGAAAAGAAAATGGAAATCGACTACCTTTATGACAGGGTATTCGGCATCTACGTTGAAAAGAGCAGCGCAGAAAAACTGGATAAATCCGGCCTTACCGCCGTAAATTCCGCTGAAGAGTTCGTTAAGGCCTATGACGTGAATACGGGCGGCGCAAGGTATATGTCCGATGAAAACGGCACCATCCTCCCCATCGATGATGACCAGTTCATCTGGGTTGGCAAGACCTCGAAAGGCGAAGAGGCAATCTATCTCTCAAGGCATGCCGTCGACTGAGAAAGAGGTACTGAATGAATAAATTTGCAAAGCTCCTGCTTGCCGCACTGCTCTTTGTTTCAAGTGCGGCTCATGCGGGCTATACGGAAGAAGTCATGGAAGCCCTCTCCGGCCCCTGGTACGATGCGGACGGGAAATACGGCTTCCAGATCGATGCCAGCGACATGACGGTTGCGGGGACCAAGGTCATAGAGATAAAGGACCCACTGGTAAGCGACGTCTGCACGGAGTCGACATGGGTGTTCGACCTTGACGGGGCGGATTCCTTAAAATGCGCCGTGGATCGCGTGGGGGAGACCTACCTTTTCTCCATGGCGGGATTCGCGACCTACCAAAACACTGAAAAAATAGCATACCCGGACAGCATTGGTGGGATCTACATTGGTATGGCCAGGTGGCAGGCGGAAAAAATCCTCGGCAAGCCTGACACGGAGACCGACGTTACGATAGAGCTTGTTGCGGAAAAGAGCAAGCAGCCCGTGCCGACAATCGGCAGTCCCCAGGTGGTTGGGTATAACGACAAGCTCCTTGTGATAGGCTACTGCTATAACAGGGTCTATTCCATAACCATCGAAAAGGGGAGCCCGCTGACACTCGACCAGACGGGGCTCGGGCCCGAGACCCCTGTAAAGGATATTGCCACCGCCTATAACGTGCTGCCTGAAAATCCGAGATACGAAGTCAATAAGAAGACCGGCGCCATCCTCCCCATAACTGAGGACGAGTATATTTTCATCGGCAGGCTTACGGAAAAGGAAAACGGCAGGAAGACGGTAAAGGAAATCTTGCGGCTCACCAAATGGCCCGGCTGAGAAAAAGGACGATTTTAAATGAAACGTGCATTGGCTGTCCTCCTCATGTGCCTCATTTCGCTTGTGGCATTTGCGGAAGATGACAGCAGGGCCAAGATATTCAAGGCATTGAATGGCCTCTGGTATTTCGACAACGGCGGCTTTGCCTTTGGCATTGACGCTGAAAAATACACCATTGCCGACAGGAATGTCCTCGAGATAAAGGATTTCCTCGGCGAAGGGCTGTGCTCCGAGGCCACCTGGGTTTTTGACACGGGCGGCATCGCGGGGACCATGCGCGTCGCCGTGGATAAGGCGTGGGACGCCTACCTTATCTCCTTCGGCGGGATATCAACCTTCCAGAACAGGAAGCAGATTGGCTACTAGGAAAGCGTTTCGGGGGTCTATATCGGCATAGGCAGGGAAAAGGTCTTTTCCCTCCTGGGAAGGCCGGACAGTACGGAGACCCCGGATCCACTTGTCGTCGTTACGGATAGTGGAACCCTAAAGAGCATCGCAAACCTTGAAACCGCGACCTTTACGGCCAGGGGGCTCAAGATAGATTACATCTATAACAGGGTTTACGGCATAACGATCCTCCCTGTGAGCAGCGCACGCTTTGACAGGTCGGGGCTGGGGCCTGATGCATCCCTTGAGAGCTTCGTTGCGGCCTATAACGTTGACACGGAAAGCCCGAGGTACCGGGCCGACGACAGGGAGGCCAGCCTGCCCATCGGCGAAAATGAATACATATCCGTCTGGAAAAACGAGGAGGGGCAGCAGGCGCTCTACCTCTCCAAATGGACCGACTGAACTGATTTACGGATACCTGCCGCGGGGCGGGGCAGGTATTTTTCTTTATGCGGAGAAATCTAAGGTAAAAAGATAAGGATAAGTGGGCGGCGGCATGCTCGGCGCAGTAATAGGCGACATCGCAGGATTGAGGTTTGAATTTGACAACTACAAATCGAAGGATTTCGAATTTTTCGCGGATAAATGCTGTTTCGCGGACGATACGGTCATGACGTGCGCCATAGTGGAAGCTATCCTTGAAAGCGCGCCGCCATACGATAACCTCTCGGAAAAGGCGGTCGCCGCCATGTGGAGAATCGGGCAGCCCTACCCTTACTGCGGCTACGGCGGGCGCTTCAGGAAGTGGATGTATTACGATAAGGATCCTAAGCCCTATGGGAGCTTTGGCAACGGCGGTCTTCCTCGCAAGGACCGAGACGAAGATTGGGAAAATACGTGACTACATAGAAAAAAACTACTACCGGCGGGGTTTTACCATTGACGGCATAAGGGACAGCCACGGCTGGAACGAGACCTGCCAGGGCAGCGTGCCCAGGCCATTGAGGCATTCCTGGAATCCAGAAATTTCGAGGATGCGGTAAGGAACGCCGTCTCCTTAGGCGGCGACAGCGATACCATAGTCGCCATCGCGGGCGGGATCGCCGGGGCCTACTACGGGGTCCATGAAAAAATAAGGGAAAGGGCCCGTACATATCTTGACGGGCGGCTGCTTGGAATAATAAATAGTTTTGAAAAAAGGTTCTGCGGGGGTAAATAACATGCTTGGTGCGGTAATAGGCGACATTGCGGGGTCTCGCTTCGAGGTGTTCAGGAGAAACTACAGGGCGAAGGATTTCGAGTTTTTCCATGAAATATGTCGTTTTACGGATGATTCGGTCATGACCCTTGCCATAGCAAGGGCGCTCCTTTCCTGCGCCCCTGATTTTTCAGACCTTTCCGAAAATGCTGTTTCCTCCATGCGAGAGTACGGCAGGGCCTATCCCTACGTGGGCTACGGAAGCTATTTTAAGGCCTGGTTCATGTCGGATATCGCGGGCCCCTACGGGAGCTACGGCAACGGCGCCACCATGCGGGCAAGCGCCTGCGGCTGGGTGGGGAGGAACATTAAGGAAGTAAGGATGCTCGCCAAAAAGGTCACGGAAGTGACGCATAACCACTGGCAGGGCATAAATGGTGCGCGGGCAGCGGCGGTGGCCGTCTACCTTGCGAGAAAGGGAAAGAGCATTCCCGAAATAAAGGAACATATAACGAAAAACTACTATAAAATAGATTTCACCATCGACGGCATACGCGACACCTACATGACGGACATCTCCTGCCAGGGGAGCGTGCCCCAGGCCCTGGAGGCGTTTTTCGAATCGAGGGATTATGAGGATGCCATAAGGATGGCCATATCTCTAGGAGGCGACAGCGCTACCATTGCCGCCATCTGCGGGGGCGTAGCGGAAGCCTATTACGGGATCCACTATAATATAAGGATGAAGGGGCTGGTGTTCCTTGACGGCATGCTCCTTGATACGGTGGATGACTTCGAAAGAAAATACCCGCCGAAAGTGACGGGGAAATAAAAAAGACGGTGGGGGGTGATATACCGGGCACACTTAATTTTAAATAAAAACAGGGCCATTTTGTATGGTCCTGTTTTTATTTATATTCCGCTGCATGTTTAATTTTAATCGTCGTAATGGCCTTTGCACGAAATGATATATATGGTGCCATCCTGTTCATAATAGACAATCCTGTTTTCATTATCAATACGGCGGCTACAGAAGCCGCTGAACTGTCCTCTTAACTGTTCAGGCTTTCCCGTTCCGCCGAAGGCATTTTTCCGGATATCTTTTATTAATGCGTTTATGCGTTTTAAAGTTTTTTTGTCCTGAGTCCGTCAGTAAAGATAGTCTTCCCAGGCCCTGTCTTCCCATAACAGCCGCATTATTTATCCTCACTCAGGTCATGTTCGGCAAAACGGGCTTTGCCGTCTTTTATGTCCTGCATGATTTTTTCCAGATAACGGATATTGCTTTCGGAATAAAAGTGGTTACCGGATACTTCAAAGGGGATTCTGCTTTCGCGTGATACCTTTTTTGCGAAAATGGTAAATGCCGTGGTCATTGACATCCCCATGTTTCCGCAGACTTTTTCCATATCTTTCTTCAAGTCCGCATCCATGTGGAAATTAACGTTAACTATCCGTGCCACTTTTATCATCCCGCTTTCGTATATATTGTAATGATTTGTAATGAAAAAGTCAATATTTGTAATTACGTTTTCAACAGATAGAAAACAAAAATATGCACGGGTCTTTATGAAGCGTTTCCCTGCGGGCTAATGGCGGATTCCGGTACAAAAATATTTACGGCATGAAAATTAAGATGTATAATCAATATACAGTATATAGATGTAAACCATATTAAGCATGAAGGAGTGCTGGCAATGCCGAAGGTAAATACATGCATCAGCATCGATGCGGATCTTAAAAAAGAGGCGCAGGAACTTTATGCCGATCTGGGGCTGGACCTCTCGACGGTGGTGACCCTCCTGCTCAAGGAATCCCTCTGCGTCCAGTGGCTACCATTCAGGGTTACCCGCAAAAAGCCGGCCGAGGCGTCCACAAAGTGCGAGGCCTACGCGGAGTCTTTAAGGAAGGCCCAACCGTGGGAGACACTTTAAGTAAATACCTGCAATGGTCCCCGGGAAAGGCCTGGGATTATTTTTTGTGTCAACCACATGTGGTATAATAAAAATGGTGGGAGTGATACTCTTGAAAAAAATAATTACGCTTGTCTTCGCATTAATCATATTCTGCGGCACCTGCCCTGCCTTCGAGACCCCGAATCCGGAGCAGTGGACATTCCTCTGAGAAGAGGGCGGCTACGAGGCATGGTTCGACAGGGTGTCCCTTGAATTTTTCGGGGAGGATGACGGGCTCTGCGCCAATGTCTGGATCCTGGAATACAGGCCTGACGGCAAGACCAGCACCATGGCGGATTTTATGATCAACATGGAGAAAAAGACCGTGAGCCTAAGGACCTTCAGCACTTTCACGGAGGAAAAGGGCGAGACGGATTACTGAGAAGGCCCGGATGCGTTCCGGCCGCTGGACGGTTATACCTTCGGGCAGGATCTTTACGATAAGATTGCGGAAATCTTCGCTTCGAAACACGAAATCATAGCGGATGACACGGAGGACGGACACTGACGCATGAACTTTTTGAGGTCTCTCGGCCTCAGCGATTTCCTGGAAATGGATAACCTGCTGTGGCTTTTAAGATGGACGGAAAGAAGCGGGAAGTCCGTTAAGGGCTATTCCGGCGAATACCTCTATGCCTTCTTAAAGGACGTCTCCGTAATCATGCACGTCAAATACACGGAGGATAGGAAGCCTGCTTTTGCGGGGCTCAGCTCCCACGTGAAAAGCGATAACTTCTGGACCCTGACGAGGACGGGGGAGGCCCCCTTCAGGAAGGGGTAGGAGGATGCGCTCTCCCTCTGGGCTCGTTTCCAGGGGGATGACAAAAGGAGGAAGAGCATTGCCGTAAGGCTCCTTTTCCCGGATGTCCTCCCTAATATAGCGCCTGGCGAGGAGGTTAAAATGCAGGTTGCGGCCTTTGCCCTTTACATACGCTATTACTCGGACGTCGATACCTGGGCGGAAAAGGAAGGCGCCGTCATCATGGGTGCCCCCATGCAGATAGCGGGCTCGGTCCTCGGCCTGGATAACGGGATTTCCGTTATCCAGGCCGAAATAAGGAAGGTGGAGATGCTGGAGACATATGACGCGAAGGAGTATCCCGTGCTTTTTTACGCCGTCCCCATAGACACTTGCTACGAGAAGTTGGAAATCTTCCACGTGGCGGACATGGTAAGCGATGAAGCGAAAAAGCTCATCTGCGTGGGCGCCTGCGTCTACGCCAATTGCGTCATCCAGGGCAACGTGGCCTTAGGCCGCTACGAAAATGGCGCCGTATACGATGAGGAAAGCTGCCTGAGGCTCATTGAAAACGCCTTCAGTTTAAGCAGCTTTGAAAGGGCGGAAGCGGCCTTTGCGGAAGGGGCGGAATACATAGACGGGGACCTCAGCGTGATCCGCACGAAGGACAGGAAGGCCACGGTAAGCGCCGTCGCCAATATCCTTACTAACGCGGTGAAAAAGGAAGGGGCGCTTTACGCATATCTCGGCCGCGCGGAAAAATTTTACGGCACCTGGGATGATTCCTTCACGGGGAAGGGGATCCTCGTGCTTTCACATACCACCCCCGCCTATTTTAGGGAAATGCTTTCAGTAAGGCTTGACGGGGAAAATAAAATCGCCGCCGTCACGGTGAAAAACGTCGGCGACTACGACATAAGAATCAGGGAGAAGCGGCACCTGCCTGTAAATGAGGCGGTATGCCTCGAGCTTGTGAAGGATGCCCTTGAAAGCGGCGACTGCTCGCGCCTCGTAAATTACTTTTCGAGGGACATAGTCTTCACGGATCTTACGGGACTAAAAAAGAAAGGCTCCTACGAGGTACTTGACGCCATGGCACAGTTCCTCTTCTACCAGTATGAAAACGGGATTGACATAAACATCTTCCCCTTTAAAATAATCTCAGGCGATATGCAGGGGAGGGAGTGCCCCGGCATTTCCCTCGGGGATTTCGACGACTGTGGCACGCTGCTCACCGTGGACATAGAAGGCGGCGCCATGGCCGCCATAAACGTCATGCGAAATGACTGGGAGCTTGCGGAGACGTGCGTCAGGAAAAAGCTCGTCCCCCTCGTTACTGAAAGGACGCCGCCGGAATGGCTGGCCTTTTTGAGGGATTGGATAAACGACAAGGAAACGGATCCCATGGCCTTTTACCTGGGACTTGCAAGTGATTGCTCCATTACGGTGGATGACGGTAAGGTGCTGGAAACGCCCCGCGGCAAGGAGGACGTCTTCAAAAGGATAAAGGAACTGGCGGATGCCGCGGAGGGTGCGAAAATCAGGGAAAAGACGCTTTACGCGGAAGGCTGTTCCCTTACGGTGCAGGCAGATTCCATGTGGCGCATCAGGGCGCTCAGGGTAAGGCTCCTTAATATGGTATAATGGGCTATATATATAGAGAGAGGCAAGAAATAAGTGAATTTTCTGGAAATCGCAGGGCTCGGCTCCTGCCTTAAAAGCCCGGATGACTTTGTGGTCCTCATGGACCTTATTGACGGGAACGGGGAGAAGCTTTCCGGCTACAGCGGCTGGTACGGCTTCTGCAGCTTTAACGGCGTGGACTGCATACTGCATGTCGAGAAAAATGAAATCATAGGCTTTTCCTTCCACATGAAGGACGGGAACCGCTGGAAGCTTTCCGTGGCGGGGGAGGAGGAATTTTCGCCACCGCCTCATGACAGGCTCTCCCGCGGGCGCTATTTCGGCGCTAAGGGGGACAGGAAGAAAGTCCCCATAATGCTCATAAAAAGCGACGTCCTGCCAAGCCTCATGCCGGGCGACGAGGTCGAAATGCAGGTTGCCGCCGCTGCGGTAAAGATCAGCTATTACCCGGACGAAGAAGCCTGGGCGAAGAAGAATAATTTAAGCTCCATGGGCGAAATGTTCAGCCTTGTGGGCAATGTCATAGGCTGGGTCGACGGGGCGAGCATCATAAAGGGGATCGTGAAGGGCTTTTCCGCAAAGGAAAACATGCCCATTTCCGTGAAGGAGGAAAGGACTGTCACCTGCCGCTGCCTCGTGGAAACGGGCTACGGCGACATTGCCGTCTACCATACGGAAGATATGGTGGAGGAGGATGAAAGGCGTTTCATGAAGGAAGGCGCCTGCGTCCTCGCCCAGTGCATCATACAGGGTGACGTGGCCTTAGGCCCCTATGGAAATGGTGCCGTATACGATAAGGAAAACATCCTGAAGCTCCTCAGGGAATGTTTCCACGTTTTCGATTTCACGCGGGCAAGGGGCGCCTTTGCCTCGAAGGCGAAATTCATCGACGGGGACCTTGGCGAGGTGAGGAGCAGGAGCACGGCGAAAACCATAAAGATCCTCCAGCAGATGGCGGAAACGGCGGGCGACAAGGAGGAACCCTTCTTTACGTACCCGGCGACGGTAAAAGTGTATTTCGGCAGCGGGGAGGATGGCCTTACGGGGTGCCGCGTCCTTGCGCTTGCCAGGGAAACACCCGCCTATTTCAGGGAAATGATCTGCCTTGACCTTAACGGGAACGGCAGGGTGACGGCGGTCAGCATAAAAAACATCGACGACTATATGGTTGAGATAGATGAAAGCGATAGGATTCCCCGCACCATGGCGGACTGCCTCGTGCTCATAAAGGACTGCCTCAATGACAGGGACTGTTCACGCCTCATAAATTACCTTGCCTATGATGCGACATACACGGATTCGGAGGATTCCTCCTGCGAGGGCTGCTACGAGGTCCTCGACGCACTGGAAGGGCTCCTCGGCTATGATAAGAATGAGGAATGCGCTGACATGAAGGCCTTCTTGGTAAAGCTCGATGAGGGCACCGAAGCCGAACGGCTCGGGGTGGGCGTTTCCTTTAGCGATTACGATGAGTGCAGCGGTGTGCTTTTCATAGGAATGGAAGGCGGGTACATAACCTCCGCCGAATTCGTCGAAAACGATTTCATCCTCGAGGGCCTGGAAGAAGAGGGCGAGCGCCTGCCGGCGGATGCGCTGGAAGGCAGCCGGGAGTGGCTGAACTTCATGAAGCGCTGGGCCGGGGAGAAAAAGGTTGAGCCCATGGACCTTTACGTCGCCATGGACCCTTCCTGTCGCCTGGCGGTGGATGACGGGAAGGTCATCGATGTTATAAGAGAGAGGGATGCGGTCTTTGCAAGGCTCAGGGAAATAATCGGCAGGGCGGGTCCCTGCGAAGTAAAAGGGGACAGGCTCCTTGCGGAGGGGTTCTCCCTAACCGTTAAAAGCGACAGTCAGGGCAGAATAACGCTCTTTAAAATAACACTGGAAAAAGGAGAGGGAAAAAAATAAAAAACACTCTTACTGATCTGCGCGCTGGCAGTGCTTGCCGCAGGCTGCGGCGGCGGCGACAAGAAGCCGGCGGAGCAGAAGGAAGCAAGGCTTAAGCTGGGCGTTACGGAAATCTACGGGGAGATTATGGAATTCCTCCTGTCGACCCTCAAAAATGACGGCCTTAATGTGGAGCTCGTCAATTTCAGCGATTACGTGAAACCGGACATTTCCCTGAACGATAAGGAAATAGATGCCAATTTTTTCCAGCACGGGCTATATCTGGAGGATTTCGCCAGGAACCGCAAGATGGAACTGGTTGCCATTTGCCCGTTATTCATCGCTCCCATAGCCGCCTATTCGAAAAAGATTACGGACGTGAAGGATCTCCCTGACGGCGCGTCAATCGCCATCCCGAACGACTCGGTCAACGGCGGCAGGGCGCTTGCGCTCCGTGAAAGCGCAAAGCTCCTGAAGCTTAAGGAAGGCAAGGACTTTAACGCTACCGTGAGCGACATAGTGGAAAACCCGAAGAAGCTTAAAATAATTGAGATCGAGGCGGCATTCCTGCCGATGGCTTTAGACGATACGGGGCTTTCCGTAATCAGCTGCAATTTCGCCATGGAGACGAAACTCAACCCGGTCAAGGATTCGTTACTCATAGAGCCCAAGGAGTCGCCCTATGCCAGTATCATCGCCGTAAGGAAGGGCGATGAGAAGCGGCTCGAAATTATAAAGCTCTGCAAGTACCTCCAGTCACCCGAGGTAAAGAAATTCATCGAGGATAAATATAAGAGCGGACTCATACCCGCATTCTAAGGAGGAAGCAAAATGAAAAAACTGATTCTGTTGATCTGCTGCGCGGCGCTTCTCATAAGCGGCTGCGGGGGATCAGGCGGCGACAAGAAGGAAGCGAAGCTCAAAATAGGCGCGACCCCAGTTCCCCATGCGGAAATTTTAAACTTCATAAAACCCGCCCTTGAAAAGGACGGGGTGAAAATCGAAATTATTGAGTTCAGCGATTACGTGAAGCCGAACCTTTCGCTTAACGACAAGGAACTTGACGCCAATTTCTTCCAGCATGAGCCATACCTTGAGACCTTCGTCAAGGAAAGGAAGCTGGAGCTCGTTAGTGCGGGGAAAATCCACATCGAGCCCATGGGCACCTATTCAAAGACCGTGAAGGACCTGAAGGATCTTCCTGACGGCGCAAGGGTCACCATTCCGAACGACCCGACCAACGGCGGCAGAGCGCTGGCGCTCCTCGAAAGCGCGAAGTTACTGAAGCTCAAGGAAGGCGTCGGGGTAAACGCGGTCGTGGGTGACATAGTTGAAAACCCGAAGAACCTCAAGATATCCGAGATCGAGGCGGCGTTGTTGCCAAGATCCCTTGACGATACGGAAATCTCCGTCATAAATTCCAATTTCGCCATGGAGGCGAAGCTGAACCCGGTAAAGGATTCGCTCTTTACCGAAACGAAGGAGTCCCCCTACGCAAATATCGTTGCCGTGAGGAAGGGCGATGAGAAGCGGCTCGAAATCGTGGAGCTCATGAAGGCCTTCCAGTCGCCGGAAGTAAAGAAGTTCATCGAGGATAAGTATAAGGGCGCAGTAGTACCCGCGTTCTGAGGAGAACTGGGAATAAGGCCCCAGCACTAGGTGAGGGCATATGCGAATGAATGGGAAATCATAAAGGATTTTGTGGAGCTCGTCAAATACGGGAAGAAGACGGTCTTCGCCCTGGCTCTGAAGGAGCTTGGGCGGGCGGATCCTGTCGATGAGTACAAGCCTGAGCCCCATAAGTGCCCCGTCTGTGGGGAATACGACTTCCACAGCTGCGGCAGCATGGCCGTGCGCCCCTGTGTGGCTGGAAGGATGACGCCATCGCAGAGGACGATCCCGATTCCCTGGGGGAGGGCATGAAGATAACCCTGAAACAGGCCCGGAAAAAATGGGAGGCGGGTAAGGCGAAATGCCACTTCTGCGGCAG
>JAJQDY010000013.1 GCA_021201965.1 Phascolarctobacterium sp. | reverse complement strand
CTGGTCGCGGCCTGGGAGAATAGAAAGTTGCCGGTTGGAAGCAAAGATACCCGCACAGCCTTGTGCGGGTATCTTTGCTTAGATGCAAAACGGATTGTTTTTAATAGATATATTTAGTATAATAATCTTAAATTTAATAACAGACAGTTCGAGACCATCCTGTTTCTAAAGAAAACTACGGGCGCTGCTGATTTTAAACCAGTTTCTGTATTATAGATTCGTCTGTAAAGGTAGCCGATTTTTTTTATTTTGTAATTCTGTGGGAGCAGTACTAATACTAATGAAAAATTTTACGTGGGTATCCAAGCTAACCATGTCAGCATTGTTTATGGCTTTATATATTGTTGTTATGCTATTTACGCAAAGTTTTGCCTTTGGGCAATATCAAATACGTATCGCTACTGCCTTATATGGTCTTAGTGCAATTTTTCCTTTCTTAATTATTCCTCTTGCCTTGGCTAATATGCTCAGCAATATTATCATTGGCGGCTTAGGACCTTTTGATATAATAGGTGGTGGTATTGTAGGACTTTTAACAACAGGCGTCATTGTTTTTGCGAAAATGCGTGGATGCGGAGATTGGTGCGTTTTCTTGGCAGTGACCTTTATACCAGGATTACTGGTTCCTGTGTGGCTGGCACTGCTTCTTGAGCCGCCGTATTTGTTGTTGGTATCAACACTCATTATAGGACAGGCGGTAAGCGGTGCAGCTGGCATGCTTTTAGTGAATATGCTTGAGCACAGTTCAGTTTTTAAAATTTATGCAGAAAGGAAATAAAATTATGAAAACGGGAAGGAACAAAAAAGAATTGGAATGGGTACGAATTTTGGGGAATAAAGTTGATTATCCCAAAGATTACTCTCCGCAAATTTTGGAAACTTTTGCTAATAAACATCTGGACAATGATTATTTCGTTAAATTTAATTGTCCAGAGTTTACTAGTTTATGTCCTCGTACGGGACAGCCTGATTTTGCAGCAATATATATTGCGTATGTGCCAGGTAAAAAGTTAGTGGAAAGTAAATCCCTGAAATTGTATTTGATCAGCTTTCGTAGTCATGGAGATTTTCACGAAGAATGCGTAAATATCATCATGAAGGATCTGCTTAATTTGCTTAAGCCGAAATATATTGAGGTCTTGGGAAGGTTCCTGCCGAGAGGGGGAATTTCTATTGACCCCTATGCCAATTACGGAAAACCTGGAACGGAATGGGAAATTGTAGCAAAAAAAAGACTGCAGTGGCATGATTTAAATCCCGAGACGGTTAATAATAGATAAAGACAAGCGTTTGGCATTTGTCGGATTAAGGACGCTTTATTTATCGAATGTATTATGCTAAAATAAACTATATAGGCCATATGGCCTATATAGTTTATTTTAATTTCAAATTAAAAGTGGATAATATTTTAGTATTAGGCATTAATTATATTTTAAGGTTTTAAAATGGACAGAATCATTAATTTACAAAAAAAATAGTTCCTGAGATGATGGATCTTCTTCTGCAGCGCTATCGCATTTTATGCCATATAAGCCATGAATATCCTGTTGGGCGCAGGGTTTTGGCAGCTAAAATAGGTTTAACTGAGAGGGTTTTACGAGGTCAGGTTGATTTTTTAAAAAAATGTGGGTTATTGAAAGTTGATGCAAGCGGAATGTGTGTTACGGAAGAAGGGATGCACATTCTGAAAGAACTTGATAATTATGTGCGTAAATTACAGGATATTTCCTCTTTGGAGGAATTTTTAGAAGAAGCTTTAGGAATCAGGCATGTGGTTGTTATTCTAGGAGATTCTGATCAGGCGGAAATTGTCAAGCGGGAGATCGGGCGTGCTGCAGCAGGGATTTTGAGTAAACTGCTTTCTGATGGAAAGAAACATATTGTTGCCGTAAGTGGAGGCACAACTGTTGCAGCTATGGCAGTCAATATTACAGGGAATTATCCTAATACTGTTATCGTGCCGGCTCGTGGCGGACTTGGTGACAATGTGAAATTACAGGCTAATACAATAGCAACGGTATTAGCACAGAATATCGGGGCTTCTTATCGGCAGCTTTATGTGCCGGACAACGTCAGCGAAGATATTTTAAATAGTATTCTGGAAGAAAATATCGGTGTACGCTCAGTTGTTGAGATTATTAAAAGAGCGGATATTTTGGTACATGGTGTTGGTCGGGCGGGTGTCCTTGCCAGGCACAGGCGTTTGGATCCAGAGCTAATTCAGAAGTTGGGAAATGATGGTGCAGTAGGAGAAGCTTTCGGGCAATATTGTGCGTTAGATGGGAAACAGGTCTATATGAGCAATAATGCAGGACTTATGGCCCAAGACTTGCGGCATATAGGGACTATTATCGGTATTGCCGGTGGTAAATCCAAGGCTACGGCAATTTTGTCCGTCATTCGTGTTTCCCGCCAGGATATTTTAGTTACTGACGAGGCTGCTGCTCATGAGATGGCAAGAATTATGTCTGCTAATAGTTAAAAAGCATGATTGTGCATATTTAATAAATAAAAAGGAGGATTTATTATGACAAAAATAGGTATTAATGGGTTTGGGCGTATTGGCCGCGAGGTCTTCCGTATAGCTTTAAACAATCCTGAGATAGAGGTAGTAGCTGTAAATGATTTGACTGATGCCAAGACATTGGCACATTTGTTGAAATACGATTCCGTGCATGGAGTACTTCCTAATGAAGTGTCTGTGAAGGGAGATTGCATAGCTGTAGATGGTTGCAAGGTTAAGGTTTTAGCGGAAACCGATCCTGCAAAATTGCCCTGGAAAAAGTTAGGGGCAGAGATTGTTGTGGAATCTACCGGGAGATTCACAGAAGGGCCTAAGGCTAAGGCTCATATTACGGCAGGAGCTAAAAAGGTTATTATTTCTGCGCCGGCTAAACAGGAAGATATCACAATTGTTATGGGCGTTAATGAAGAAAAATATGATCCGGCAAAGCATGACATTATATCAAATGCTTCTTGCACCACTAATTGCTTGGCTCCGTTCACCAAAGTGCTCCTTGAAAAATTCGGTATTGAAAGCGGCTTAATGACCACTGTTCATTCTTATACAAATGATCAGCGTATTTTGGATCTGCCACATAAGGATTTACGCCGTGCCAGGGCAGCAGCCTGTTCCATTATTCCTACAACTACCGGTGCAGCTAAGGCTGTAGCCTTGGTATTGCCTGAACTAAAAGGAAAAATGAACGGATTTGCAATGCGTGTTCCTACACCTAACGTGTCAATTACTGATTTGACTGTATTACTGCAAAAAGATACTACGGCAGAAGAAATTAATGCGGCTTTAAAAGAAGCGGCAGAAGGGAAATTAAAAGGGATTATGGGCTATAATGAGCTGCCTTTGGTTTCACGTGATTATAACGGATGCCCGCTGAGCTCCATTGTTGACGGTCTTTCCACGATGATGGTAGGATCGCGAATGGCTAAGGTTGTCAGCTGGTATGATAATGAATGGGGCTATTCCAACCGTGTAGTAGATCTTGTCTGCTATATTGCGAAAAAAGGATTATAAATTATATATAAAAAGGGGTAATTGTTTGTGGATAAGAAGACTGTTCGAGATCTGGACGTCAGTGGTAAAAGGGTTTTGGTACGGGTTGATTTTAACGTGCCTATTGATGATAAGGGCAATATCACAGATGACATAAGGATACGTGCGTCCTTAGATACTATTAAATATTTGCTGGAACACAAGGCTGCGGTTATTTTAATGGCGCACCTTGGACGTCCGAAAGGAGAGGCAAATCCTAAATATTCCTTAAAATCGGTTTGCAGGCGTTTGGGTAAGTTGTTAGGCAAAAAAATAAATTTTGCGGACAATTGCATAGGAAAAGATGCCCAGATGTCAGCCAAAACTCTTAAACCAGGACATGTATTACTTCTGGAAAATTTACGTTTCCACAAGGAAGAGGAAAAAAATGATATGAAATTTGCAGAAGAGTTGGCCTCTCTTGCAGATGTTTATGTCAATGATGGCTTCGGTGTTTCTCATAGGGCACATGCGTCGGTAGAAGGGGTAACCCATTTTCTGCCGTCGGCGGCTGGCTTTTTACTTGAAAGGGAAATTAATTTTATAGGTAGGGCAGTTACTGATCCGTTGCATCCTTTTGTAGCCATTATTGGTGGGGCAAAGGTATCAGATAAAATTGGAGTCATAGAAAATCTGCTCAACAAAGTTGATACTCTGCTTATAGGAGGGGTTATGGCCAATACATTTTTGGCCGCTCAGGGATATAAAATGGGAAAATCCCTGGTGGAAAAAGACAAGTTAATTTTGGCCAGAGAGATACTCGACAAAGCAAAAAAACAGAAAGTTGCCATTCTTTTGCCCAAGGATTTAGTAATGGCGGATTCTTTTGATGAAAATGCTAAATACAGGACGGAAAATATTAATAATTTAAGCCAGAGTTGTATGGCTCTAGATATTGGGGAGGCAACTTGTAAAGCTTATGCCAAAGCATTGCAGAATGCCAAAATGATTGTTTGGAATGGCCCGATGGGCATTTTTGAAATGAAGGCTTTTTGCAAGGGAACTGAATATCTGGCCAGTGCAGTTGCCAAAAGCAGGGCCATAAGCATTGTAGGCGGCGGCGATTCCGTTGCGGCAATAGAAAAGCTAAAACTGGCTAATAAAATAACCCACCTTTCTACCGGAGGTGGAGCTTCCCTAGAATATCTGGAAGGCAGAACGCTGCCAGGAATAGCTGCCCTTGATGATCTACGCCAGAAAATGATTGCTGGTAATTGGAAAATGCATAAAACTGTCAATGAGGCAGTTGAACTTGCTGAAGAGATAGTACGTGAGACAAATGGAGTTTCCAGTGAAATAGTTGTTTTCCCGCCCTATACCGCTTTAGAGAGTGTTGCCTATGCCATTGATGGTAGTCATATAAGTTTCGGTGCCCAGGATTTACATTGGGAAGACAGTGGGGCGTATACAGGTGCCGTTTCAGGGGCGATGATTGCTAGCATTTGTGCAGAATATGTTCTCGTTGGACACAGTGAGAGACGTACTCTCTTCGGTGATAATGACGTTAATGTGGCGCGCAAAATGGATGCAGCTTATCGAAATGGGCTGAAGCCAATTTTATGTGTGGGCGAAAATATGGAAGAACGGAAAAACGGTAGGACCAGCAGAAAAATTGGCATGCAACTCAAAAGTGCGCTGAAGGTGGTTTCTGCTGAGGAAGCAGAGAATTTAGTTATAGCATATGAGCCTATATGGGCTATAGGCAGCGGCAAGGCTGCTACGGCAGATGTAGCCCGGGAAGTTTGTTGCCTTATACGCGATAAGATAGCAAAATTATTTTCGGAGGATATTGCCAGAAAAGTACGTATTTTATATGGCGGCAGCGTTAATGAGAAAAATGCCGCTGAATCTAATGTTAGCGGCATTGACGGACTTTTGGTGGGAGGAGCAAGCCTTACGGCTAAAAGTTTTTCTGCCATTGCACGCAGTTTTTAGTGAATGTGAAAAATGTCTAAAGAGCCAGTTTTGCTAATGATTCTAGATGGATGGGGGATAGGAAAGTCAAGCGCTGATAATGCGGCTTTTGTAGCCGATACGCCTAACCTGGATAGGTTTTTTGCAGAATATCCACATACGGAATTAAACGCCAGTGGCGGGGCGGTAGGCCTTCCAGACGGGCAAATGGGAAATTCTGAAGTAGGGCATTTGAATATCGGCTCCGGCCGCATTATTTATCAGGAACTGACCCGTATTGCAGAAGCGATTAAAAATGGCGGCTTTTTCAAAAATCCTGTGTTGCTGAATGTGATGGAAAAAACCAAGGCGGCAAAAAAATCTTTGCATTTGCTGGGTTTACTGTCTGACGGAGGAGTACACAGTCATATCGATCATCTGATTGCATTGCTCCGCATGGCTAAGCAGCAGGGTTTGGAAAAAGTTTTTGTACATGCTTTCCTTGACGGGCGTGATGCGGGGCCTAAAACGGCGGCTAATTATTTTATCCAACTTGAGAATGCCATTAAGGAAATAGGCATTGGTAGGATTGCAACTGTTAGCGGGCGTTACTATGCTATGGATCGCGATAAGCGCTGGGATCGTACTGAGAAAGCTTATAATGCCATGGTGCGGGGAGAAGGGAAAAGTGCTGTAAATGCCGTTAGTGGCGTGGAGAGTTCTTATGCCGATGGTGTTACGGATGAGTTCGTGGTCCCGTTTTTAATAGATGGTACGTGTGGGAAAATAGCCAGCGGCGATGGCGTGATATTTTTTAATTTCCGGCCCGATCGTGCACGGCAAATAACTAGGGCTTTAAATGATGCTGATTTTACTGAGTTTGAACGGGTAGATACGGCATTACCGGTCAATTTTGTCTGCATGACCCAATACGATGTGACTATTAGTGCTCCTGTGGCTTTCCCACCGGAAAGTTATGAAGATATCTTGGGGCAGGTATTAGCTGATAATGGGCTGTGCCAGTTGCGTATCGCTGAGACGGAAAAATATGCCCATGTGACATTTTTCTTTAATGGAGGAGTGGAATCTCCATTTGCGGGGGAGGAAAGAATACTTATCCAATCCCCTAAAGTGGCTACGTATGATCTTCAACCAGAAATGAGCGCCTATGTTGTGACTGAAACATTATTGGCGGAATTGGATAAGGATAAATACAATGTAATCATTTTAAATTTCGCCAATCCTGATATGGTTGGGCATACGGGTGTTATGAATGCGGCCGTAAAGGCCATGGAAACCGTGGATTTCTGTGCGGGAAAAATCGTTGAAAAGATTTTGGAGCTTAATGGCAGTGTGTGTATTGCCGCAGATCATGGTAATTTAGAAAAAATGGTTGATGAAACTACCGGTCAGCCGCATACTGCCCATACGACTAATAAAGTGCCCTTTGTTATTGTGAGCAGGGAGAAACGATTCTTGCGTGGTGAAGGTATTTTAGCTGATATAGCACCTACTATACTGGATCTTTTGCATATTGCGAAACCGGCTCTTATGACGGGGAGCAGTCTAATAGATAAATAAAATGAGTAGAGGTGTATTGTTATGACAATGATTACTGATGTATTGGCACGTGAGATACTGGATTCCAGAGGGAATCCCACAGTAGAGGTTGAAGTATGTCTGGAAGACGGAGCCTACGGCCGTGCTGCTGTTCCGTCCGGCGCTTCTACTGGAGTGCATGAAGCGATAGAACTGCGTGATGGCGACAAAACACGCTATCTTGGCAAAGGTGTCACTAAAGCAGTGGAGAATGTAAATGAAATCATTGCCGAAGAAATTATTGGCATGGACGCAGAATGTCAGGCAGAAATAGATGAACTCATGATTCAATTGGACGGTACCCCTAATAAGAAACGTCTGGGCGCTAATGCTATACTTGGCGTATCTATGGCTGTTGTCAAAGCAGCTGCTGATTCCGCCGGGCTGCCGTTATACCTTTACTTGGGTGGGGTGGCAGCTAAAGAACTGCCAGTACCTATGATGAATATTTTAAACGGCGGCGAACATGCTGATAATAATGTGGATATTCAGGAATTTATGATTATGCCTGCAGGCGCTTCGTCTTTTTCGGAAGCATTACGTATGAATGCGGAAATTTATCATAATCTCAAGTCATTGCTGAAATCCAAAGGATTAAGTACGAGTCTTGGCGACGAGGGCGGGTTTGCTCCAAATTTAAAATGCAATGCGGATGCCATAGAAGTTATTATTGAGGCTACAAAAAAGGCGGGTTATAAGCCAGGCGAAGAGATTTTTATTGCTCTAGATGTAGCGGCTAGTGAAATGTATGCTGGCGGGAAATATACACTGGCAGGAGAAGGATTGGTCAAGACTTCTGCTGAGATGCTGGATTATCTTGTTTCTTTGTGTGATAAATATCCGATTATTTCTATTGAAGACGGTCTAGCTGAAGATGACTGGAAAGGCTGGAAGATGTTAACGGAGAGGCTTGGCAAAAAAGTACAGTTGGTTGGTGATGATTTATTTGTAACTAATGTAAGCCGCCTGGAGCAGGGTATTAAAGAAGGTGTAGCCAATTCCATTCTGATAAAAGTCAATCAGATAGGGACCTTGACGGAGACATTTAATGCCATTGAAATGGCAAAACGGGCTGGATATACCTGTGTTATTTCTCATCGCAGCGGTGAAACAGAGGATACCACGCTGGCAGATATTGCCGTCGCCGTTAATGCTGGACAGATTAAAAGTGGTGCACCGGCCAGAATAGATAGGGTAGCTAAATACAATCAATTGTTGCGCATTGAAGAATCTTTGGGTTCGGCGGCCAAATATAATGGCAAAAAGGTTTTTCATAACATTAAGCAATAACGTATAAAATCAACCAATAATATAAAATAAAATAATATAATATAATATAATCCTCCTGAAGCAGCATATCATATATAGAAATACTGTTCCAGGAGGATTTGACTTTTATTTAATTCTATTATTATAAATACCAAAATGCTAGGCAATATCTGCCAAAACATGAAAATTTATTAAAATTTCATTGTAAGCTATCGCAATTTATGATAGAATATTATGCAGTGAGCTGAGGAGGTGCGGTTCTGTGCTGGGAAATATCTTAACGGTTCTTGATGTTATTGTCTGTATAGCACTCATTGCCGCAGTGTTGTTGCAATCAGGGAAAGGCGGCGGAATAAGCAGTACTTTCGGTGGCAGCGATGGAGCTTTTTTGGGGAAAGGGAACGATCTTGATACCGTAATGGCTAAAGCAACTGTTTTATTGGGTGGTGCCTTTGCGGTTATCACACTTGCCTTGGCCAAGATAAATGCATGATTATTGTTAAAGAGAATGTTCTGACATTTTTTAATTTTAAAAACTAAGAAAGAAAGGGGTAAAGGTTCTGAGTACCTATTTATTAATATCCGTAATTATCGGTGTTTTGGCACTGGTTGTAGCTATGATGCTGAGCAGCGCTATTGGAAAGGCTAGTGCTGGTAATGAGCGTATGCAAGAGATTTCCGAATATATCCATGAAGGGGCTATGGCGTTTCTTTATAGGGAATATAAATATCTGGCAGCTTTCGTTATTGTCGTTGCAATTATTATTTCTATTTTCTTATCCGTTTCTACTGCGATATGTTTCATTTGCGGTGCGCTGTTTTCCATTTGTGCTGGTTATCTTGGTATGACTGTTGCCACTAAGGCTAATGTTCGCACTGCCGAAGGCGCACGATCTGGTATGAGCGAAGCTCTAAAAATAGCTTTTTCTGGCGGGGCAGTAATGGGACTAGGTGTAGTAGGACTTGGTATTGCCGGCGTTGCACTGGCATATTTTATTTTTGACAGTAACATGGATATTGTTACTGGTTTTGGCCTGGGAGCAAGTTCCATTGCGTTGTTTGCCCGTGTTGGTGGTGGTATTTATACTAAAGCTGCTGACGTAGGGGCTGACTTGGTTGGTAAAGTTGAAGCAGGCATTCCTGAAGATGATCTACGCAATCCGGCTACCATAGCTGATAATGTAGGCGACAATGTAGGCGATGTTGCAGGTATGGGAGCTGATTTGTTTGAGTCCTATGTCGGAGCTATTGTTTCTGCTTTGACATTGGGCATTGTTGCTTATCCTGGCGGTGAAGGCATCGAGTTTGTATTTATGCTGGCAGGTTGCAGCATTATTGCTTCTATTATTGGGGTTATGTTCGCTCGCACCAGCAAATCACAGGATCCACAGGCTGCGTTAAACAACGGAACTTATATAGGCGGCGTGCTGGTTATATGTGCTGCTGCATATTTGTCTAATAACTTGTTTGATTCCTTCAATGCATTTTTTGCCATCGCTGCGGGGCTTATTGTCGGCCTGTTAATTGGCAAAATTACTGAGATTTATACTTCAGCGGATTATGGCAGTGTAAAGAGGATTGCTCAGCAGGCTGAAACAGGGCATGCTACTACGATTATTGCAGGTCTTGCTGTAGGGATGTATTCCACTTTCTGGCCAATGCTGCTCATATGTATAGGCGTAATTATTTCTTTCTTTGTAATGGGCGGCGTTGCCAAGCCCGATATGGGATTATTTGGAATTTCCCTAGCTGCAGTAGGAATGCTTTCGACCACTGGTCTTACTGTTGCTGTTGATGCTTACGGTCCTATTGCCGATAATGCTGGTGGTATAGCTGAAATGTCTGAACTGCCTCCTGAAGTACGTGAGATTACTGATAAGCTTGATTCCGTTGGTAACACGACTGCTGCCATTGGTAAAGGTTTTGCCATCGGTTCTGCTGCTCTAACAGCACTGGCTCTTTTCTCTGCTTATGCGCATACTGTAGAACTGAAGACAATAGATCTGCTTAATCCGGTAACTTTGATCGGTCTCTTTATTGGCGCCACCTTACCCTTTGTATTTGGCGCCATGACAATGGAATCTGTTGGTAAGGCTGCTTACGAAATGATTGAAGAAGTTCGCCGCCAGTTCCGCGAGATTCCTGGCTTACTGGAAGGCAGAGCTACTGCTGACTATCGTAAATGCGTAGATATTTCAACAGCCGCTTCATTACATGAAATGATGTTGCCTGGCGTGCTGGCACTAGTTGCGCCTCTTGCTATGGGATTCCTCTTTGGTACTGAAGCTCTTGGTGGTATGATAGGTGGGGCTCTGGCTGCAGGTGTGCTGGAGGCTATTTTGATGGCTAATGCTGGCGGTGCATGGGATAACGCCAAGAAATATATTGAATCAGGGGTGCATGGCGGAAAAGGAAGCGAAGCACACAAAGCTGCCGTAACTGGCGATACCGTGGGAGATCCTTTCAAAGATACTTCAGGACCGTCAATGAATATTCTCATTAAATTAATGACAATTGTTGCCCTGGTATTTGCTCCGGTTTTGGCTGCCAATGGGGGAATCCTGCTGAATCTCTTCACATAATACGCATTTTATTAGCCCGTGCTTTTTGTGAAGTGCGGGCTTTTTGTATACTAAATGGAGAATTTACTTTATGTTATAATAGAAATGGACAGGACAAGCCCTTAGCGGCATCTTAAAAAATGGTACCGGAGGAGGGCTGGAAGATGAAAAGAAGCCTTACAGGAAAGGATTCGGAGTAAAAATATACTTGGTGTTTTGCTTGCAGGAAAGATAATCCCATTTGGTTGCATATGAAATTCGTTATGGATGATGAAAAATGCTTGTCATATTTCACGCCACAGCCGGAGCATCAGAGTTACAATGGAATGATGCATGGTGGATTAGTTGCGGTCATTTTGGATGAAGTTACTGGGAATTACCTATTCCGTAAAGAAGGGAAACAAACTTATACTGCAAAAATAGAGATACGTTATCGGCAACCTCTAATTACAGGGGAAGAAGTTCTTTGCATTGGGCAGGAGTTGCGCCGTAAGGGGCGTATGGTGGAAATGCGTGGACAGATAATGAAGGAAGACGGTACTGTTTTGGCTAAATCTACATCGAAAATGATAATTGGAGAATAAAAATGTCTAAAAATATTAGAGAAAATATTCTGGCTTTTATGCGCAGTAATAGTTATGCGCCAATGACGGCTGAAAATCTTATAGAAGCCGTGGCTGACAAAAAGTGCAATCCAGCAAAGTTGTGGCAAGGATTACGTGAGATGGAATAAAATGGTGAGATTGTCAAAACCAGGTTTGAAATCTATGGCCTGCCAGAAAAAAATGGGACTGGTAACAGGTAGGTTTCAGTTTACCAGCAAAGGCTTTGGCTTTGTTATACCGGATAATAAAGGTGACAGGCCAGATGTTTTTATACCTCCAAGTGCTGTCAATGTGGCGATGAATAATGATAGGGTCATGGCACGGATTAATAATGCTGCCCACGGTAAAAAACCGGAGGGTGAGGTTATACGCATCATTAACCATGCCAATAACAAAATAATAGGGGTCTTCCATCGTAGCAGGGATTTTGCTTTTGTTACGCCTGACGATAAGAGGCTTGGACAGGATATTTATATTGCTTCCAGAAATTTTGATGTAGCAAAGGAAAATCAGAAAGTAGTCGTGGAAATAACCGAATGGCCTGAAGATGTGCGCAGTGCTGAAGGATGCGTGCATGAAATCCTGGGCAATCTCGGTGATGTAGGGCTGGAGATCTTATCAATTATTAAACAAAATGATTTGCCTTTGGAGTTTTCACCTGAGGTACTTGCTACAGCAAAAAAAAATACCTGACTCCATAAAGAAAAGAAAACTGCGTGGACGCAGGGATCTGCGCAATCGCTCTGTAGTCGCTGTTGACGGTGAGGATGCTAAGGATCTCGATGATGCTGTTTATGTTGAGCAGACTGGCGAAGGAGAGTTTCTTCTTGGCGTATATATTGCAGATGTGAGTTATTATGTCGTAGATGGCAGTGTGCTTGACAGGGAAGCAGCGCAGCGCAGTACAAGCGTTTATTTAGTGGACAGGGTACTGCCCATGTTGCCAGTGAGATTGTATAATGGTATCTGTAGTCTTAATGCCGGCGAGGATCGTCTGGTAATCGCCTGTGAAATGCAGATCGATAGGCGTGGAGAAATAAAAAACTGTGAAATTTTTCCTGCAGTCATTAACGTATGGCATAGGTTGAGCTATGATATAGTGCGGAAATTGCTGGATGGAAATAAGGGTGTGACGGCAAAGTATTCCGATATTCTCCAAATGATACATACAATGGATGATCTGCGGGAAATATTACATACTAAGCATAGTAAACGTGGCGCTATTGATTTTGACTTACCTGAGCAGAAAGTTATTTTAGATGATAATTTGAGGCCTGGAGAGATAGTGCAACGCATGCATGGCAATGCGGAATCCATTATTGAAGAATTCATGTTGGTAGCCAGTGAAACTGTTGCTGCACATATGTCTGAGCAGAAATGGCCTTTTATTTACAGAGTCCATGATGTGCCTGATGAAGAGAAAATGAATGATTTTGGAAAATTATTGGCAAATTTCAACACGAAAATTGCAAGTTCAAGTTGAACACATCCGTGTAAAAGTTTAATAGAGTCCAGCTTAGCTGGGCTTG
>JAJQDY010000019.1 GCA_021201965.1 Phascolarctobacterium sp. | reverse complement strand
CCCCATAACTCCCTTAATCACGCTTCCTGAAGAAACGCTAGTAATTATACTGAGTCCGAAAACTGCGAGCGCAAAATATTCAGGTTTGGAAAACTGGAGGGCAAGTTTTGCCAATTGCGGCGCAAGAAGAATTAAACATATCGTACTGAAAATACCGCCAAAGACACTAGCCATTGTAGAAAGGCCGAGTGCCCTGCCAGGCTGCTTCATCAGAACTGCCATGGGATATCCGTCAAGCGTGGTAGCAACCGATGCCGGAGTACCAGGTGTCCTAAGCAGGATGGCAGAAATACTATCGCCGTATATGGCACCACTGTAAATACCAAGCAACATCAATATTCAGCCTATTCCATGGAAACTAAATGACAGTGGGAAAAGTAGCGCAAGTCCCATATTGACGCTGAGTTCCGGCATGCATCCGAATTCTATGCCCACTGCCATACCAAAGAATAGACCCAGTATATTAAGCGGTACCAATATCATTTCAAGTGCACTTAAAATATCTGCTATTTCCCGTTACTCCCAAAATATTGACTGTGGCATCTGAGTATGAAGAACAATACCAAAGACAAGATAAATAAAAATAAGTGCGCCAAAAGTCGTTAAGATAACGGTCTTCCTGATCGCCTCACCCATTAAGGCCATTATACAAGGAATCAATATCGCTGACGCTGGATAAAAACCAAACAACGTAATTAAAAAACAATAAGTTTCTATCATGCCAAGCAGAAGATAAACCCGTCTATTGGCAGGCATAAAAAGGAGAACTTTTTCTTCTTTCAGGCGCTCCCTGTTAAAAAATGTATAAATCAGTAGAATAACTGCAGCCGTTCCAAGTGCAACGCCAAGGGCAAACGGCCAGAAGCCTGCTCCCGGGCCTGTTTCCGTAGAATCAAGGGAAAAAGTGACAGACGCATCCATGATAAATGCACTTATAACAAGACCCAAGACACCTATAAAATAATTGCAACATGCCTTGCTCTTCATCACAATAACTCCCAAAAACTTTCTTAATAATATTTTAACAGATATTTATATTGATGTCATTATTATTCACTTCATTAACAAAAAAGGCACCGTTCCGTGATATGAGCGATGCCTGAAGTATCATTATGAGATCTTTTTTTTGCCTCTGCCGCACAGGAGTAGCAACAACGGACCTGCGAGGAAAATAGACGTATATGCTCCGCTAGCGAAGCCAACCATCATCGCAAAGGAGAAGTTGCGGATTGTATCGCCGCCGAAGAAGAAAATGGATGCCACGGCAAAAAGCGATGTCCCGACGGTATAGCAGCTGCGGGTCATGGTCTGTCTGATACTGTTATCCACCATATCTTCAAGACTTTCACTGCGTCTATGTATCTTAAGATTTTCACGGATACGATCAAATACTACTATGGTTCCATTTATAGAATAACCAACCACCGTAAGCAGGGCAGCGACAAATGAAGAATCCATTTCAAGTTGCAGCAGTGAAAAACAACTTAAGGTAATCATAACGTCAATTATAAGCGCAATAATGGCAGCTATTGCAAAACGGAATTCAAAGCGGAATGTTATATAGGCAACCATTAAAAACCAAGAAAGCACGATGGCCGTAACCGCCTGCTGGATAAGTTCACCGCCGATGGTAGCACCCACCTGCTCTACGCGCTGAATATCGTAGGTACCAAGTTTTGCCTGCATATCGTCCATTGCCGCCCTGCGCACTTCATCCGTTATGACACCCGTGCGGATTAACACGCCCTGCGCACTTTCCGCATTTTCCGTATTGCCTTCAAGCTGTATAATACTGTTCCCTAAATCATGTTCTTTCAAAACATCACGTACTTCGGCTACAGAAACGGGTTTTACAAAATCAAGATCTATTATAGTGCCGCCTGTAAAATCAATACCGAGGTTAAACCCACGGAATAACATAGAACCAACACCTATGAGCAGGAAGATAATGTAAATACCGAAGAAAATTCTATAATTCTTCACTATAGAAAACTTCATTTAGACACCTCCCCCGCTTTACCTACGCCAATACCGAAGAAGGTCGGGTTTTTGGTAAAGTTGCTGAATATGAGTAAGCGCAGCAGCATCCTGGTAATGGTTACTGCGGTAAACATACTTAAAATCACGCCAAGGGCAAGAGTTACCGCAAATCCTTTGACGGGACCTGTTCCCAGATAGAATAGTACGGCAGCAGCCATTAAAGTCGTAATATTAGAATCAAATATTGTAATGATAGCCCTAGAAAATCCTGCATCCATTGCACTCCTAAGAGTCCTGCCGTTTCTTATCTCTTCTTTGAACCGCTCAAAAATAAGTACATTGGCATCAATCGCCATACCTATTGATAATATAATACCCGCAATACCCGGAAGGGTAAGCGTTGCATCAAGATAACGCATGGCGAGAAGGAGCAGCATTACATATAACAGAAGCGCAACATCCGCTACGATGCCAGAAAAACGATAGAAAATAAGCATAAAAATAAATACACCAGCAATACCAATTATGAATGCCTTTATGCTTTTTTCTTTAGAATCCTGACCAAGAGTCGGGCCGACAGTACGATTCTCCATGACCTCAATTTTTACAGGCAAAGAGCCGCTGCGGAGGAGAATTGCAAGATGTTCCGCTTCCTCAATATTATGGGAACCGGTAATCTGTGCACGGCCGCCTGTAATAGTTTCCTGAACCACAGGAGCAGTAAGCACTTCATCGTCAAGTACTATCGCAATCTTACGACCGACATTTCGTGCCGTAAGATCAGCAAATTTTTTGCCGCCCGCATCATTAAATTCCAGACCTACCGCGGCCTGATTGTTGTTATTAATCTGGGCTTTGGCATCCTTTAAATCGCTACCTGTTAAAACAACATTACCTTTATCATCCTCGAAATGGAGCATAGCCGTACGCCCCAGCATGGCAATTGCCTTTTCCGGATCCTTAACTCCTGGAAGCTCGACGATAATGCGGTCCTTCCCCTGCCTTTGGATGACAGGTTCCGTCAGTCCAAGTTCATTTATTCGCCTCTCGATAATTTTGACAGCCCGGTTCACGGCATCATCATCAACTTTAAGCTCGGGAGTATCTACCGCCTGCAAAACGACATGCGTTCCACCCTGCAAGTCGAGTCCCTGTTTTATGGACTGGCTAAGCGGTGAAATATAAACACAGAAACCACCAATAATCGTAAGTGCGACAATCAGGAATTTCCCGATTTCATTCCATCTCAAAATTATTCCCTCCTGTTTGCTGAGAAATTTTTATTATACCGTTTTCACACGCCACAAAGTCAAGAGGAACATCCCATATGTCCCTGGGTAGTTCTTCTAACAGCAGTGCTTCCCAGACAACGCCCATTTTAGTGGCGTTAACCTGCGGCAGGAATCTGTCATAGCAACCTGCACCCATTCCCATTCTGTTCCCATTCTTATCACAGGCCAGTGCAGGTACCATTACTAAATCAATTATTTTAGAATCAATAATTATTACAGGCTGTGGTACACACCGGATACCATAGCGGTTAAACTTAACGCTGCCGAATTCCGCCAACCGTACAGGCACAAACTCATTTTCTGAAATCATATGAGGTACAAAGACCTGTTTCCCTTCAGACAGTGCCTGAGAAAGAACGTAATCCACGGACAATTCATTTCCAAAAGCCAAATAGCCCATGATATGCTTTGCCTTACGGTAAGCATCACAGGCTAAAATATTCTTGGCGGTCTTAAGGCTGGCTTCTGCCACATCCGTAAGATGTGTCCGGGCATTCTTCAGAGTTTTCCGCAACTCAGCCTTATTCATAATTTACCCGATTGCCTTGTTTCTTTCCGGATCTTGGAATCCACTGACAGCGCTGCGCAAAAAGTCTATCTCCACTCCTTCAGCTATTTCCAAAGTCATTTTCTCTTCAGAAAGGGCTGTAATCGTACCGTAAACTCCGCCAATGGTAATGATCTTATCTCCTTTTTTCAGGGCCCCTAAGAGGTTTTTTCTTTTCTGCTGTTCTTTTTTCTGTGGTTTCCAAAGTATAAAATAGAAAATACCTGCCATAAGTATGAATGGCCAGAGAAGATTCAGAATTGACATTTGTTCATCAGACATTTGGGCACCTCCATAAAACGATGAAAAGAAATATATCTATGTTATCCGTTATTCTCCGCAAATCGGAAAATTCCTTGTTTTATCCTGATAATTTTCCAAAAAACTTTTACGGAATTCAGGAAAAGCTTCGTTGTCAATAGCCTCCCGTATTCTTCTGGCAAAATTCAGCAGAAAATAGAGATTATGGATTGAGAGAAGCCTCATACCAAAAATTTCTTCCGCCTTAAAAAGATGCCTTATATATGCACGGCTGTAATTGCGGCAGGTATAGCAGCCACATCCTTCCTCGACCGGCAGGAAATCCTCGACAAATTCAACATTGCGTACTACAAGTCTTCCTGTTTCGATCATTGCAGTGCCGTTCCTAGCAATCCTTGTTGGGAAAACGCAGTCGAACATATCGACGCCAAGATTTACAGCTTCCACAATACTGTCCGGAGTACCGACCCCCATTAAATAGCGGGCCTTGTCCCTGGGAAGCCATTCAGTAGTCTTTCCGAGAATATTATACATCAGGGACTTTTCCTCCCCGACACTCAGCCCCCCGATTCCGTATCCCGCGAAATCCAAAGCGGTAAGCTGCTCTGCACTCTGACGCCGCAGATCCGGATACATGCCTCCCTGGATGATGCCAAAAAGCGACTGGTCAATTTTTGTATGTGCATTTAAACATCTTTGTGCCCAATGCGAAGTACGTGAAGTAGATTTTTCCACATAATCAAAATCCGCGGGGTACGGTATACACTCATCAAACGCCATGGCAATATCGGATCCTAATGCCTCCTGCACTTCCATGGAAATCTCAGGTGAGAGGAACTTCCTGCTGCCGTCAATATGAGAGGCGAACATAACGCCATCCTCAGTAATTTTACGAATGGCACCGAGACTGAAAACCTGGAATCCACCGCTATCTGTAAGAATTCCACGGTTATAATTCATGAACTTATGGAGTCCACCAGCTTTTTTTATAAGTTCGTGGCCAGGCCTCAAAAACAGATGATATGTATTTGACAGAACAATCTGACTTCCCATGCCATAGAGTTCTTCAGGCGATAATGTTTTGACTGTAGCCTGAGTCCCCACCGGCATGAACATGGGAGTGTAAAAAATCCCGTGAGGTGTATATAATTTCCCAAGACGTGCCCCGCTTCTGCGGCATTCTTTAATCAGTTCATATCTGACTGAGTACATGTAAGACTCCTTTATCGCATTCTGTCCGTGATAAACATTGCGTCACCAAAAGAAAAAAAACGATATTTTTCATTGACAGCCTTCTCATAGGCCTTAAGTATTATTTCCCGACTTGACATGGCAGATACCAGCATGAGTAGCGTACTCTGCGGAAGATGGAAATTGGTAACCAATGCATCAATAAAACGATATTTATATCCGAGATATATAAAAATGTCCGTCCAACCGCTGCCGGATTTCACTATGCCTCCGGCACCAGCTGTTTCTACAGTGCGTACCACTGTGGTGCCAACGGCAACAATTCTCCTGCCGTCTGCTTTAGCTTTATTAATAACCTCAGCCGTATAGGGAGGAACTGTATAGAACTCACTGTGCATTTTGTGATCTTCAATATTTTCGGCACTTACAGGACGAAATGTTCCAAGTCCCACATGAAGGGTAACGAAAACTTCAAGACAGCCCATATCCCTGATTTTTTTAAGCAGATCATCCGTAAAATGCAGCCCTGCAGTAGGTGCTGCTGCACTGCCGCGCTCTTTTGCATAAACAGTCTGATAACGCTCCTTATCAGCTAAAGGCTCCGTAATATAAGGAGGCAGCGGCACATCACCCAATCTGTCAAGAATCTCTTCAAAAATACCATCATATGAGAATCTGACGATACGGCCTCCAAAATCCGTATGTGCTATAACCTCACATGAAAGCTCTTCCCCAAAATTTATTTTAACACCAACCTGCAGTTTTTTCCCGGGGCGTACGAGAACTTCCCAATCAAATATATTTATGCGCATAAGAAGAAATACTTCCACATGCGCTCCTGTATCCTTAATACCGTAAAGACGTGCCGGTATAACCCTGGTATCGTTAAATACCAGTGTATCACCAGGAAACAGATATTCAGGCAGATCGTAAAATTTCCTGTGCTCTATCGTTCCTTTATTTTTGTCCATCACCAGAAGTTTCGAATGATCCCTCGGTTCTATAGGGTGTTGGGCAATAAACTCTTTGGGCAGCTTATAATCAAAATCTTTTACTAGCATTTTTCTTTCAGTTAAATTTCTGATAGATAGGTCCCGGGATAATAATGGCGCAGAATCTGTGCACAGGATATTCTTTCATTATCATTCACCATTCCTCTTGCTCCCCACATACTGAGACCTACGCCAGGTCCCCGTCCGTGTCCCCTGAAAATAACCTTTTCCTCCTTGCCGCCGCTTATCATGTGGTAGCTGCGGGTAATATTTTTCCAGACCGGCTTTTTATCATCGTTAACCTTAATATTTATGTCCTTGCTGCCTACCGTCATGCCATAAGAATTTTCTATCTGAACTTTCAAAGACTCGGGTGCCGGTGTCCCTGTATCTATATCAAAACAAGTGCTGTTCAGCGCAAGTGCTTCAAAAAGGAAATCCCCGCTTACCCTGCATGTTGCCTTGTCACCGCTGAAAATAACATATTTTACCCTACCTGTTGAAGTACGGTCGCTGCCCTTTTCATCAATTGGTGAAAGCCTTATATTTTCAAGCTTACCAACTTCATAACCATTCTGTTCAAGTATGTTCTGAAGCATAACAGGGGCAACGTTATAATCCCATTCGTAGTCAGGACTGTCCTGGTCATAGTCCTCAACCGAGCGAAGATAGCTGATATCATTTCGCCACGCTTCCCAGGCAGATTCAGTTCTTCCCCCGCTACTGGATGTAGTTACAGCCAATGCAGGCATCCCGTTTCCGTCTCTTAAAATCTGTCCTGCAGTAGCTTTTACCAATCCGCTTATAACCTCTTTTTCCCCGTCAATTCCGAGATAAAGCAATTCTTGATCATTTGCCGTAAGATCATAATAATCGCCTGAATGGATGCTTTTCATGTGCCAGACATAGCTTCTTGCCGCGATAGCTTGTGCCTTTATAGCCTCATCAGGCCAGACGGGTGTGGTTTTACCTGGCAGTACGCTGCAGATGTATTGCTCCAGATCAACCACGTTACTGAGTACCAGCATATTCCCGATGGCAATTGCCACAAACCTTCCCCTGTAGGATCTTTTATTTATCTGAGGGATGTTTTTCCCTTCAGAAGCACTGATATAAAGCCTTCTGCCGAAAATAACATTTTCCATGGCGAGTGCTCCATCCTGTGCGTTAAGAAAATACTTTCCCGCAGGAACTGTCATATTTTCCGAACCGTCACTTAAGATGAAGTCACTGTCACAACTGATTTCGGCGGTAGCCTGACCGCTGACAAGCCCAACTCTTATGGTAGCGGCCAATACTGTCCCTGCCGAGCCAAATACGGTCACCAGTAGACATATGCAGATGATCTTTTTCATTTTCGCTCCTTAACTTTTTACCATAGTTATAAATTTGTTGATGCGGATAAATCTTTCTTTTTCCTCCTTTTTGCCAGTAACGGCATAACGGTCCCTCTCGCTGAAAATGCAGCCGCAGTATGGCTGCCTGTAAAGTCCAATTTCAAGACTTATCCTTACACCCCTCTGATATCCAGTACGAAAATCCTCGTAGTAAAAAGGAATGTCAAATTCTTTTGATGACGCCTCAGCACATTTTATGATAAGCTCATGTTTCTGGTACGGGCTTACGAGAAGCGTACTTGTAAATGCATCGTATCCGCCCACAGAGGCAAAATGCGCCGCATAGCGCAGACGCTCCCTGTAACAGAAAGCGCACCGTATTCCTGGTTCTTCCAGCATCCCGCACACCCATTCTTCAAGGTCATATTTTTTATCTATGATGAGGTTGTATTGTTTTTTCTCGCAGAACTCCATAAGCGTGTTCAGCCTGCGCTTAAATTCTTTATATGGATGTATATTGGGATTAAAAAAGAGAATATCAAACTGCCTGCCGTCAGCCGCAAGTTTCTCTGTCTGATAACAGGAACACGGGCCACAACAGGCATGCAAAAGTAATTTCATTATTTATTCCTTCTCCGGCCACGGAATACCCAGATAACTGTATGTTTCGTGTGTTGCCATACGCCCTCTAGGCGTGCGCTGCAGCAGGCCGAGCTGCAACAAATATGGTTCCATAACGTCTTCTATGGTTGCTGCTTCCTCACTGACAGCTGCAGCGATTGTCTCTATCCCAACCGGACCCCCATTAAATGTTCTCACGACTGCATTTAAAATCCGGCGGTCATTACGGTCAAGGCCAAGACCGTCTACCTCAAGTTTTTCAAGTGCCTCTGATGCCAGATCTTTCGTTATGACAGTCGCACCGCGGACCTGAACAAAATCACGCACCCGCTTTAAAAGCCTATTGGCTATACGCGGTGTTCCGCGGCTTCTGCAGGCAATTTCACTTGCGCCTTCCTCATCAACCGGAATCTTGAGATACTCTGACGCATTACGTTTGATAATAATCTTAAGTTCTTCAGGCTTATAGAATTCCAGTCTGCACTGGACTCCAAAACGGTCACGCAGCGGTGCGGAAATGCTTCCAAGCCTTGTAGTGGCACCGATTAATGTGAAATGCGGCAGGTCAAGACGCACATTTCTTGCACCGGGTCCCTTGCCTATAATGATATCAAGGGCGTAATCCTCCATAGCGGAATATAAAATTTCCTCCACGATTTTGGACAAACGGTGGATTTCATCAATAAAAAGAACATCGTTATCCCCGAGGTTAGTTAAAATTGCCGCAAGATCTCCCTGCCTTTCTATAGCAGGCCCGGAAGTAACACGAATATTTACGTTAAGCTCATTGGCTATTATATTAGCAAGTGTCGTTTTGCCAAGTCCAGGAGGACCAAAGAGCAGCACGTGATCCAGGGCTTCATTTCTTACTGTAGCGGCTTTTATAAATACTGAAAGATTATCTTTCACCTGTTTCTGCCCTATATATTCTTCCAAAATGCGCGGTCTCAGACTGTACTGCCAAGTATCCCCATCCTTTTCCTGCCCAGTGACAATTCTGTCATTGAATTCCATTATTTCCTCCCTGCAAACAGCCTCAAAGCTTTTCTCAGAATTTCCTCACCTGACAGGCTCTCGCAGTCAGGTATTTTTTTCAGCACCGGAATGATTTCACTGTTGCTGTATCCTAATGAAATAAGTGCTTCCACAGCCTCTGTTATGGATTCATTCCCATATTTCTTCTGTCCTCCTGCGGAAATATCCTTTTCATCAATACCGCCTACCTTATCCTTCAGTTCAAGCACCATGCGCTCGGCAGTCTTTTTTCCTATTCCCGGCAGGCTTACCAAGAGATCCATGTTCTTGTTTCTGACGGCAAGATAAAAGCTGTTCGGCTTTACAGCGGAAAGGATGCCCAGGGCGATTTTAGGACCAAGTCCACTTACTGTAAGCAAAAGCTCGAATAAATCGTAATACTCCTGATTGATAAAGCCATAAAGCAGCACTGCATCTTCGCGCACGGCAGTATGTATTATGAGCCGAACACTGCTACCGAGAGACATCTCTGCCAGTTGGTCTGCCGGCATGAAAACACGGTAACCTGCACCTCCAGCTGTATCTATTATACAATTATCCGTTGTCAGAGAAATTACTGTTCCCTTAAGTGCTCCTATCACTTATATCAACTCCTGCCATCTTAAGGTTGATGCCATATGCGCTCCACAGGTAGCAATGGCAAGGGCATCGGCCACATCATCTGGTTTAGGTTTTTCTCTTATATTAAGCAGGCGCTGAACCATAAATGTCACCTGTTCCTTGCCTGCACTTCCCGTACCCGTAACTGCCTGCTTAATCTGTATGGGCGTGAATTCCAAAACAGGAATGCCTTTATTTGCCGCAGTGAGCATGGCAACCCCCCTGGCCTGTCCAACGGCTATGGCAGTAGTTACGTTCCTGTTGAAAAAAAGCTGCTCAATACTCATGATATCAGGCTTATACTCATCAATAACAGAAGTAAGCGCATCATATATTTTTTTCAATCTGAGTGCTGGTGCCACGTCCTTTTCAGTAACCACGGCCCCATAATGAAGCGCCTGCATTCTGTTGCCCGTCACGTCAACGAGACCATATCCGCAGATTGCGGTGCCTGGATCTATTCCCAAAACAAGCAAAATTATTCCCCGCTTCCTATACAAAAAAGCAGGCAAAATCCTGCCTGCTTTCCTTTCTATTCCTCTTCATCATCATCCGGCAAGTCAGCACTGAGGAAAACATCCTGCACATCATCCAAATCCTCAAGGGCATCAACCATTCTCTGCACCTTCACAGCATCGTCAGGAGTAAGTTCAGTATAAGTATCAGGCACCATTTCAAGATCGGACATTTCCGTTTCAATATTATTATCCGCAAGGGCTTTTTCCACTGCGTCAAAAGACTGTGGATCAGTAATAATCTCAAACCCGTCTTCCGTAGTTTTAATATCCTCGGCCCCGGCATCAAGTGCGATCATCATAAGATCATCTTCCGTCACTCCCGTCTCGTTGCTGATGGAAAATATACCTTTCTGCTTGAACATATAGCTCACGCTGCCAGTTCCCCCGAGATTGCCTCCGTGTTTGGTAAATACATGCCGCACGTCTGCTGCGGTTCGATTGCGGTTATCTGTAAGTGTTTCAACCATTATAGCAACACCTACAGGACCGTACCCTTCGTAAGTAATCTCCTGGAAATCAGCGCCCTCTGCCGCACCCAGACCCTTCTGAATGGCACGCTGAATATTATCTTTCGGGATGTTATTGGCCTTAGCTTTGGAAAGAGCCAGCTTTAATTTCATATTGCCGACAGGATCAGACCCGCCAAGGCGGACGGCTATCGTAATCTCCCTACCGATTTTGGTTGTTACTTTACCCCTCAGGGCATCTACCCTGCCTTTTTTGTGTTTAATATTTGCCCACTTAGAATGTCCCGACATGATTAAATCCTCCAAACCGAAATGTTACTTTAATATTTACTGAACATTTACTCTAATATTATACTATGCCATGCTCATTTTTACAAGCTAAAAGGGCTATATCAGGCAACTGTAAAATACAAAAACGGGATATCATCCCGCGCATTTGTTACAGAGATAATTCTGCATCTCTATAAGCTGCATATTCAAGATGTAACTGTAAGTCTTCCGCAAAAACATTAATCAGTATTACACGTCAGTTCCGTCATCCAGTCCCTCAATATTTACAAGTTTCCTGCCAGTAATCTCTGCCCTTTTCTGAGCCGCCTCAACAGCGCCCTGGGCCTCTTCAATTTTTTTTGCGGCCTTTTCCAATGATTCTGAGAGACTGGCAAGATCCCTGTTTACACCGGCCAGCAGCCGCCACACCTCATCTGTTTTCTCCTGAACGGCAAGAGTCTTAAATCCCATCTGAAGGGAATTAAGCAAGGCGGCAAGAGTAGTCGGCCCTGCAATGCATACGCGGAAAGTACGCTGCAGATCGTCCGCAAGCCCTGGAATATTTAATGCTTCCACAAACAGTCCTTCACTCGGCAGGTACATAATGCCAAAGTCCGTAGAATATGGTGGGCAGATATATTTATCACGGATATCTTTCGCCTCTTTTTTCAGACGCCGTTCCAACTCCCTTATTGCGGTTCCGGCAGCCTCAGCATTTCCGGCCTCCCTTGCACCCTGGAGCCTCTGGTAATCCTCCTGCGGAAATTTGGCATCAATAGGAAGAAATATATCCTGTCCCCCTCCAGGCAGGCGAAGGGCAAATTCTACCCGGCAGCCGCTTCTGGGATTTACTTCCACATTCTCTGCAAACCGCCCCCTGGGTAGCATGTCGCGAAGCAGGATTCCAAGCTGAATTTCACCCCAAATACCACGTGTTTTTACATTGGTTAAAATGCGCTTTAAATCATCAACACCACCTGCAAGTCCCTGCATTTCCCCTAAACTGCGGTGCAGTTCCTCCAGCCTCTGGCTGACAAGAGAAAACCTACGCGTAATGGAATTATCCAGTTTTTCATCAACCGTGACCCTGATACGTTCAAGATTTTTATCCGTAAGATCAGCAAGCCTTGCAACGCGATTGTCTATATGCTCACTAAGACGATCGGAATAAGCCTGGGCTTCCATCCTTGTAGCCTGGGCAAGGCTACTCTGTTCTCCCTTTAAATCGCGCAACCCATCGTGAAAGGCCCTTTCCATGAGCTCCAACCGCTGCAGTTCCTCATATCTGTTCTGTCTGCTGCTTTTACGCAGCATCTGGATTAAGAGGAAAATAACTGCCAGGAAAAGTACAGCTGCCACGCTGAAAAGAATTAATAAAGTCTGCTGTTCCATCTAATCCATCCCTGTCCACATTAACATTATCATTAATTCTAGTTTACCATAAAACCTGCACCTATGCTACAGCGAAAGTGCAATGATTACCGCCGTTCTGCCGCTATTGACATCATAAAAGGACATAAGTAAAATTATCTTAGCTTATTATATTATTAAGGAGATGCTACCATGTCTCTTGAAAGAGCACGTAATCATCTGCAGCAGTTCGGTGCTGCAGAACGCATCCTGGAATTTCCCGTTTCCAGTGCCACGGTTGAATTAGCCGCAAAGGCAGCAGGATGTGAACCGGCACGTATAGCAAAAACCCTATCATTTCGAATTGTGGAAAGCTGTATTCTTATCGTAACCGCTGGTGATAGTAAAATTGACAATACGAAATACAAGCATTTTTTTGGCACTAAAGCCAAAATGCTATCGGCCAATGAAGTAGAAATCATGGTCGGGCATGCCGTTGGTGGCGTATGTCCATTCGGTATTAACAAAGGCGTGAAAGTATATCTTGACATTTCATTAAAACGCTTTACTACCTTCTTTCCAGCATGCGGCAGCGATAACAGTGCCATAGAACTTACACCGGAAGAACTAGTAAAATTCTCCTGTAACTGTCAGGGTTGGATTGATATATGCAAGGCATGGCAAAATGAAAACTAATAGTTAATTATAACCTGATAGTTAAATTAATATGCCTGTTTTCCAAACCGTCTAACATCAAAAACCTAACGGTTTATTCAAATTCCGTAAAAAACCTTGCGCCCATAGCTTATGGGTGCAAGCAGAATTATTAGTTTAATTTATTATCGAAAATTGCAAGTGCAAGTTGAACACATCCGTGTAAAAGTTTAATAGAGTC
>JAJQDY010000005.1 GCA_021201965.1 Phascolarctobacterium sp. | reverse complement strand
GCTCCAAAAGCCCTGCGTGAAGATATACGTGGTCTCAGAATCATTAAAAAAAACAGCTCCCATGGGGAACCATACCTGCTATGGCCTGAAGCCTTGCCGTAAGTTTCATCCTGCCTCCTGGAAATTAAAATATCCTACCATAATTATAACATATTTTTCGCCATGAACCCTAAAGGCAGCTTTGAAATGATCCTGTCCGCCTCCCGCCACGCGGGATAATATTCATCAAGCAGGCCGTAAAAAATCCTGCCGTGCCTTTTCTCCATTAAATGTAGCATCTCATGGAAGACTATGTATTCAAGGCACCCTGGCGGCGTTTTCGCAAGCTGCAGGTTTATGGAAATCCTTTTTTTCTTCATGCTGCAGCTGCCCCAGCAGCTCTTCATGTTGCTTATCCGGACTTCTTCCGCATGAAGCCCGGTCCTTTTTTCGCATTCCGTGATGAGTCTTTTTAAGGCCTCTTTCATTTCGTTAAAATAAAAGCCCCTGAAAAGGGCGGCCCTTACCTCCCTGCGCGTGCCAGGAGGTACCGTCAGGACCATCTTTTCCCCGTCCCTGTCAAGTCCGTATTTTTCCCCGACGTCCGTGACGAAAAGGGTATAGGGCTTTCCTCAGAGGTAATGGATCTCGCCCTGCACGTAACCGCGTTCCAAGGCGCGTTTTTCCCTGAGGATTTCCTCCCTTATCTTAAGGATCCTGTCAAGGTTTCCTGCGGCAAAGCCGCAGATTTCCAAAAGCCCGGCCCTTAGCGGCGCGGATACAGTTATCCCTCCGTCTTCCGGGCTTACCCGCATGTAAAGGTTCCTGAGTACCGCCTTTTTCTTCAGCGTTACCGGAATACCTCCAATCTCCATCTGGCTCGTTACAGTCTTTCCACCGCGCCGCATTCTTTCCCCCTGCTATTTTTCGTAGGTGAAGTTATTAATACTAGGCCGCATGTCATTTCCTTCCGCGGCTTCCGCCATAAGTACGGCCTGGACCACTATCGCGCACTCCAGGCGCTTTTTCTGGAGCCTGCAACCGTAGCCGTAGGGCTTTTTAATATCCCCGTTCACAAGGTCCGCATTGGCATGGCAGCCGCCGCTGCAGAAAAACCTCGCCCAGCAGCCGCGACATTCTTCCTTCGTCAGTATATGGGCGCAGCAGAACATTTTTACGAGGTCCTGCCGGACTATCCCGGTATTAAGGGTTCCCATTTTATATTTTTCCCTGCCCACGAACTGGTGGCAGGGGTAGATGTCCCCTTCAGGGGTTATGGCAAAGTACTCATGGCCCGCACCGCAGCCTGCTAGGCGTTTGGCAACGCATGGGCCGTTGTCTAAGGCCACGTTGAAATGGAAAAAGTCAAAGGCATCGCCTTCCCTGCGCTTTTTAAGGTAGATGGCCGCAAGCCTTTCGTATTCGCCGAATATTACCGGCATGTCATCTTCAGTTAGCTCATACTTTTCCCCGGGCGCCACCACGGGCTCCATGGAAATCTCCTTCCCCACTTCCGCCATGGCAAGTATGTCATCCGTGAAGCGGGTATTGAAATGGGTATATGTGCCGCGCAGGTAATAGTTTTTCCCTTCCCTGCTTTCTATGACCTTCTTAAAGCCGCGCACCGCCGCGTCAAAGCTTCCTTTGCCGCCTTTAAACGTCCGCATCGCGTCATGGGTTTCCTTCTTCCCGTCAAGTGAAAGGACCAGCATCACGCGGTTATCATTTAAGAATTTTATGTTTTCATCCGTAAGGAGGGTGCCGTTGGTAGTCAGGGTAAGCTTTATGTTTTTCCCGGTCTCCTTTTCCATTTTCCTCACGTAGCGCACGATATGCTCCACCACGGGAAAGTTCATGATTGGCTCGCCGCCGAAAAGGTCAAGCTCGAGGTTGTGGCGCCTCCTGCTTCCCTTAATGGCAAATTCCACCGCCTTTTCCGCCGTTGCCTTATCCATAAGCTTCCTTGCCCCGCCGAAATCACCCGTCCCCGCAAAGCAGTAGCAGCAGCGCAGGTTGCAGTCGTGGGCCACGTGCAGGCACAGGGATTTTAAAACGGGGGTTTCGGAAAATGTTTCCGGCACGTCAAGAGGCTCGCTGAAAAGAAGCCCTTTTTTTTTAAGTTCATGGAGCTCGCTTAAGGCTTCTTCAATTGCGCTTTTTTCGTAGCGCCCCTTCAGGGCCTCTTTTACCTCTTTATCGTTTTCCCCGTCGTAAATACCGAGGATGTCATAAGCCGTTTCATCCACCAGGTGCACGGCGCCGCTGTTTATGTCAAGGACCGCCATGTCATCCTTAAGGCGCATTCTGTGTATCAGCATCAGGGCCTCCCCCTAAAAAAGTAAAACAGCCTCCCGCCCAAGCAGGAAGCTGTGATTTCAAAAAATTACCGGCTCTTTTCACAAACCTGGTTTCCAACCGTGCAGGAAGTCTTGCATGCGCTCTGGCATGATGCCTGGCATTCTCCGCAGCCGCCGGTGCGCAGGGTTTTATTGAGTACTGCCTTGTTTACTGTCTTTACATGCTTTTTCATTGTATTACCTCCGGGTGTATTTCTTTCCCACTTATTTTAACTTTTTTTCGCCTTTTATGCAAGGGCATTTCTCAGAAAGTGCCCATGATAAGGTGGCAGATGTTCCTGGAATGGTCCGCCACGCGTTTCATGTTAATCATCATTTCCAGCATCACGAAACCGGATGCCGGCTGGCAGCGGTTCTCGTTGAGGCGCATTATATGGTTCTTCCTGGCCTCCTTCTGGAAGCGCCTTGCCTCGCGGCAGATTTCCGCGGCTTCAGCGGCCAGCGCCTTGTCCCCCGTCTCCAGTGCATCCAGAGCCTTCCCGCTTGCTTCCATGACCAGGTCCTTTAAGTGGCGCATTTCCTCATTCGCCTCATCGGAGAACTTCACTTCCTCCTCAAAGATGCGGACCGCGTTTTTGGCGAGGCTCTCGCCGTGGTCGCCTATGCGCTCTATGTCGTTACAGGCATGGAGGAGCCACACATGCTTTGCCGCAAGCTCAGGATCCATCCTGTCCTCGCTCATGGCCGTAAGGTAAATGGTGATGTCCTTTTCCAGGGAGTCGACCACTGCTTCACTTTCAAAGATCTTTTCTATGTCTTCGTCATTGTAGTCGGTTATGGATTCTATGGCCCGCCCCACGTTCTTTCTCGCGATATGCCCCATGCGCACCACTTCCTTTAAGGCAAGGCTCATAGCAATGGACGGGGTCTTGAGCATGTTGAGGTCAAGGTATACCGGATGCGCCGATTCCGCATCCTGTTTTTCCGGGACAAGCTTTTCTATGAGTTTTATGAAAAGGTTAACAAAAGGCATGAAGAGCAGGGTGTTTATGATGTTGAAGGCGGAATGGGCGTTTGCTATCTGTCGGGCAATGTCCCCTGCCGGGGATATGGCCATGACCATCTTCAGGAAAAACCCCATGAAGGCCACGCAAATAATACTGCCTATGACGTTGAACATTACATGCGCCAGCGCCAGGCGCTTGGCCGTGACGTTCGCGCCTATAGCCGCAAGGACTGCCGTTATGCAGCTGCCTATGTTATCGCCGAGGAGCACGGGGATCGCCCCTTCAAGGGGAATAAGCCCCTGTCCCGTCATGGCAATGAGTATGCCTATGGTCGCGCTGGAAGACTGGACCACCGCCGTCATGGCAAGTCCTGCCAGGATGCCTACCAGTGGGTTTGAGGAAAACATGCCTATGAGGTCGACGAAAACCTCCTTTTCCCTGAGCGGCATGACCGATTTTCCCATGGCATCCATGCCGAGCATTAAAAGGCCGAAACCGAAGAGCACCTGGCCAATGAATTTGCCACTGCGCCTCTTGGCAAGGTACTGGACCAGGAAACCCGCAAAAATAATGACGGGCACGTAATTGGAAAGCTTAAAGGCAACCAGCTGTGCGGTAATGGTGGTGCCGATATTTGAGCCCATTATAATGCCGAAGCCATGTTTTAACGTGAGGAGTCCCGCATTTATAATGCCCACCGTCATGACGGTTGTGGCGCCGCTGGCCTGCAGTACCGCCGTGACCACGGCCCCGAGAAGTATGCCGAGCGGCAGTACCCCCGTCATTACTTCGAGGACCTTCTGCAGTCTGGCGCCCGCCACCTTCTGCAGCCCGTCACCCATAAGCTGCACGCCGTACATAAAAAGCGCGACGCCGCCAAGGAAACCTATAAAGTAAAGTAACATCTTTACACCTGCTGCTTTTAATTTTTATAATACCGGCTTACTTTTTTATTATACTGGAAATCACCTTTTAAAGACAACCTGCATTAATAACGGAAAATACCGGCTGCGTAAGGACCGGTATTTCCTCAATATCACTATTTGCCTGCCAGTTTCTTGTAGCCTGCGATTCTTTCCTTTGCGTCCTCCTCGGTCTTTTTGAAGAGTCCTTCAGCGGTGTCGGGGAAGGTCTTAAGTAGTGACGAATAGCGCACTTCTCCCATGAGGAAGTCACGGAAGTTTGCGGTAGGCTCCTTGGAATCAAGGATAAATGGATTCTCACCTTTAGCCTTAAGGGCCGGGTTATACCTGTAGCATGCCCAGTATCCTGCCTCTACCGCGCGTTTTTCCTCCAGCTGGCTGTGTCCCATGCCTTCCTTGAGGCCGTGGTTGATGCAGGGTGCGTAGGCAATTATGAGGGACGGGCCGTCATAGGCTTCCGCTTCCATAATGGCCTTTAAAGTCTGGTTCTTGTCGGCGCCCATGGCAATCTGGGCCACATATACGTAGCCGTAGCTCATGGCCATCATGCCGAGGTCCTTCTTCTTCATCTTCTTGCCGCTGGCGGCGAATTTCGCAATGGCAGCGGTCGGGGTCGACTTGGAGGATTGGCCGCCGGTGTTGGAGTAGACCTCGGTATCAAATACGAGGACGTTGACGTTTTCGCCCAATGCGAGCACATGGTCAAGTCCGCCGTAGCCTATGTCATAGGCCCAGCCGTCGCCGCCGAAAATCCAGTGGCTGCGTTTTACGAAGAACTGTTTTTCCTTATAGAGGGCAGCGCATTTCTTGCATTTGCCTTTATGTTTTTCAAGGGCCGCACAGAGGGCGTCGGCGCGTTCCCTCGTGCCTTCGCTTACATCCATGTTGTCCAGCCAGTCTTTTAAGGATTTCTTCACGTCTTCATGGGTGGTTGGCAGCATCTCTTTTACCATCTTTGCCACACGCTCCCGCGCATGTTTTACGCCGATGAACATGCCAAGTCCGTATTCGGCGTTATCCTCAAATAGGGAGTTGCCCCAGCTCGGGCCATGGCCTTTGCTGTTTTTGGTATACGGCATGGACGGTGCGCTTGCGCCCCAGATGGAGCTGCAGCCCGTGGCATTTGCCAGCATCATCCTGTCGCCGAAAAGCTGGGTTACGAGTTTTGCATAGGGTGTCTCGCCGCAGCCTGCGCATGCGCCGGAGAACTCCATCAGCGGCTGTTCGAACTGGACGCCTTTTACGGTACCCTTGTTCATTGGATTCGGCTTCGTGGCAACCTTCTTCATTGCATAATCCCAGTCGGCAGCCTTTTCCATCTGGCTATCGAGACTCTTCATGACAAGTGCGGAGCCATTCGGTGCCGGACATACCTGTGCGCAGTTGCCGCAGCCTTCGCAGTCAAGCGGTGATACGCATACGGCAAATTTAAGGCACTTGGTTCCTAAGGCATCCTTTGATTTAAAGGTTGCGGGAGCCTTCGCAACCTCCTCTTCAGTCATGAGCACTGGGCGGATTGCTGCGTGCGGGCACACGAATGCGCACTGGTTGCACTGGATGCAATTGTCAATCTGCCACTCGGGGACGTCAATGGCAATGCCGCGTTTTTCATAGGCGGATGTCCCTACAGGGAATGTTCCGTCGGTATATTTTTCGGCCAATACGCTTACGGGGAGCTTGTCGCCTTCAAGGCGGTTCATCGGGATCAGGAGCTTGTCAACGAAATCGTTGCCCGTCTTTTTGGCAGCCTCGGTATCCTTGGCTTTTACCCAGGCGGCTGGAACGGCAACTTTCTCAATGGCGTCGGTTCCGCGGTCGATGGCGGCGTTGTTCATGTCGACAACGTTCTGGCCCTTCTTGCCGTAGGATGCTTCAACGGCACCCTTCAGGTATTTCACGGCATCTTTTATGGGGATAATGTCCGCAAGTTTGAAGAATGCGGACTGCATGATCATATTTATGCGGCCGCCGAGACCGATTTCCTTTGCAATCTTCACGGCGTCGATGATATAGAGCTGGATCTTGTTTTCGGCGATGAAGCGTTTCATCTGCCCGGGAAGTTCCTTATCGAGCTCGTCCTTTGACCAGCTGCAGTTCAGTAGCAGCACACCGCCTTTTTTGAGGCCGGCGGTAACGTCATATTTATGGACGTAGGACTGGTTGTGCACGGCGACAAAATCCGCCTCGTTAATGAGGTACGGCGCCATAATCGGGGTATTGCCGAACCTCAGGTGGGATACGGTCACGCCGCCAGATTTCTTGCTGTCGTAGGAGAAATATCCCTGGGCGTACATCTTGGTATTGTCGCCTATAATCTTAATGGCGCTCTTGTTGGCGCCGACGGTACCGTCACTGCCGAGACCCCAGAACTTGCAGGCCTTGGTGCCTTTGGGCGTAACGTTGATGCTCTTGAAGGCGGGAAGCGATGTATTGGTAACATCATCCACGATGCTTACGGTAAAGCCGTTTTTCGGTTTCCTTGCATAAAGGTTCTTGAAGACGGCAACTACATCTGCGGGAACAAATTCCTTGGAACCTAATGCATAGCGGCCGCCGACAATAACCGGATCCCTGCCGCTGCCGTAGAATGCGCCGCGCACGTCAAGATAGAGCGGCTCGCCTACGGCGCCCGGCTCCTTCGTGCGGTCAAGCACGGCAATGCGCGTAACGCTCTTCGGGATGGCCTTCAGGAAATGCTTAACGCTGAAGGGACGGTAGAGGTGCACGCAGAGGACGCCCACCTTCGCGCCTTTAGCGTTCATGGATTCCACAACGGTGCGGATAGTTTCCGTGCCGCTGCCCATGGCAACTATTACCGCTTCCGCATCCTTGGCGCCGTAGTAATTGAAGACGTGGTAGTCGCGGCCGGTAATTTCCTTAATCTGGGCCATGTATTTTTCAACTATGTCAGGCAGTTCCTCATAATATGTATTGACTGCTTCCCTGGTCTGGAAGTAGATATCCGGGTTCTGGGCGGTGCCGCGGGTTACGGGGTTGTCAGGGTTGAGTCCCCTCTGCCTGAAAGCGGTTACGGCATCCATGTCAATGAGTTTTGCAAGGTCCTCATAGTCTAAAATTTCAATCTTCTGTATTTCATGGGATGTGCGGAACCCGTCAAAGAAATTGAGGAAGGGAACGCGCCCCTTAATGGCTGCAAGATGCGCAACTGCGGCAAAGTCCATTACTTCCTGGACGCTGCCTTCGGCAAGGAGCGCGAAGCCTGTCTGGCGGGTTGCCATTACATCCTGGTGGTCACCGAAGATAGAAAGCGCGCTGGTTGCCAGCGATCTTGCCGAAACATGGAAAACGGCCGGCAAAAGTTCGCCGGAAATTTTATACATGTTGGGGATCATAAGGAGCAGTCCCTGCGATGCGGTATAGGTTGTCGTCAAAGCGCCTGACTGCAGCGAGCCGTGCACTGCTCCTGCAGCACCTCCTTCAGACTGCATCTCCTGCACCTTTACTGTCTGTCCGAAAATGTTTTTCTGCCCCTTGGCTGCCCATTCGTCAACTGCTTCAGCCATCGGGGAGGACGGTGTTATCGGATAAATTGCCGCAATGTCGGTAAATGCATAGGATACATATGCCGCAGCGGTATTGCCGTCCATTGTTTTCATCTTGGCCATTAGCTACCCTTCTTTCCTGAATAAAAATTAAAATTCACATTGGATTTTTTTACCATAGGAAACCATCTCTCTCTATCCCTTTTAGTATACACTATGAGTAATTCTTTTGCAAAACAAAAAAACGGGCCCGGCGGGGTCCGTTGTTTTATATATGCCTGCATGGCGCATCTTATGACATGCGGGAAAAATGCTCTATGGCCTTTGCGAAACGGGAAATGGTTTCATCAGCGTCACCGTTTTTCAGCCCATCAAGGACGCAGTTGTGCAGATGGCCTTCGAGTACTACCTGTCCTGCCTTATGCAGCGCGCTTTTTGCGGCATTAATCTGTATCAGGATATCCTCGCAGGGAACATCCTGGTCAATCATTTTATCAATGGCCTTCAGCTGGCCCATAATCCTGTTTAAACGGCGGTGCATCTTTTCCGAATCCATACACTGAATCATACCTGTTTCACTTCCTTACCATAATTTCCACTGTCAATATTAGCATCTCAATTTCCCCGCTGTAAAGGCAGGGCCCGGCAGCTCCTGTTACCGAGCCCGGAGGCTATTTAACTACTATTACTGGTACGTCGGCATTTTCCACGACTTCCTGGCTGATGCTGCGTTTAATGAGCCCTTCCAGGACACCTAAACCGCGGCTGCCAAGGACTATGGCATCGCAGCGTTCCATCTTTTCCACTGCGATAATCTTGTCCGCGACTTTTCCCCCGCGCTCCAGAAGATAGCTGCATTCCACGCCTTTTCCCTCCATGAGCGTGCACGCAGCGTTAAGCACCTCATCGCCCACCTGGTCCGGGGCATCTTCATCTTTGCCCGAAAAAATGGCGATGTCCGTATCTTCCTTTTCAACAGTCATTATAGCCAGGCTGCTCCCGCACTTTTCAGCGAGATGCGCCGCAAATTCAAGGGCGCGCCAGGAATAATCAGTTCCGTCAATTGCTACGAGAATTCTTTCCAGCATATTATTTTACGATAAGGACGGGAATCTCCGCATACTGCGATACCTTGGAACTTACGCTGCCAAGGAAGAATTCCGCAATGCCCGAGAGTCCGCGGCTACCTATTATTATAACGTCGCAATCGGATTTCTTGGCAAAGGAAATAATCCTTTCCGATGGATGCCCTACCTCCAGAACATATTCCATTCCGTGCGGGTAGTCGCCGATTTTTTCCTTTGCGAGCTCCATAATGCGGTTGCCCACCTTCTGCAGTCCCTCGTGGGCATTGCTGAGGCTTACGGTATCCATGGGCACGGCCAGGAGCCCCACGTTGTTGTAAGGCTGGATGACATTCACAATCACTATCTTGCTTTCAAATTTCCTGCCAAGTTCCATGGCCTGTTTCAGCGCACGCCATGAACCTTCACTACCGTCAACGGGAACCAGTATCTTTTTGTACATTTACAACGCACCTCCGAAAGTGTTTTAGTATTTCCTGCCCCGCAAGCATCAAACTCATAAATCAGTTCTGTACTATTATTACATTATTTTGAAATTCCTGCAAGGATTATTCCTTGCCGCGTTTTTTCCTGGCCTCGTGGATCTTCTGGGATTTTCTGCTGTACTTCTTTGACCGCTCCTCTTCCTGGGTCGCATTTGCAAGTTCCGTCGGGGAAAGTTTTTCCGTACCGAAATTTTCCCCAAGTACGAGGCGGTAATAAAGGAGGATCGCGCCAATGATCCCTATGGGAATCGAGCCTACGACATACCTGTATTCCTGGGACGTAATGATCATGAAATCATAAAGCACAATGCAGCCGGGAACAAAGACAACCTGCGCTATGCTGCTTAAGGGCCCTTCCTTGCCGAGATAGCGCAATACCAGTCCGTAGGCAAGAAATGCCACGGCAAATGAAACTATGGACATGAATACCAGAAAAACGAAAAACTGAAAATTAAACTCCATCCTTCATCCTCCCCGCCACAGGCGGCACCTGAATCAGCCCTTTACGGCCCGCCTGCCTATGGCCCTTGCGGCATGGACGCCGCTGGCGCTTGCCTGGGCAAGCCCCCTTGTTATGCCCACCCCGTCACCGGCCGCGAACATGCCCCTAATTTTGGTTTCAAGATTGCCGTCAAGCTCGGGCCTTGCACTGTAAAACTTGACCTCCACGCCGTAAAGTAGCGTATCCGCGTTTGCAACGCCCGGGGCAATTTTATCCAGGGCATAAACCATTTCAATTATATCATCACACTGCCGCTTCGGCAGTACCAGGCTGAGATCCCCCGGCGTTGCCGCAAGAGTCGGCTTCACGAAGCTTTTGGCCATGCGTCCTTCATCGGTCCTGTACCCTTTTATGAGGTCCCCAAAACGCTGGACCAGGACCCCGCCCGCCAGCATGTTAGAAAAGGAGGCGATCCTCTTGCCGTACTGGTACGGCTCGTGGAAGGGCTCCATGAATTTATTGCTCACCAGGAGTGCGAAATTGGTGTTTTTGCTGCGCAGTTTTGCGTCGCGGAAACTGTGGCCGTTCACCGTAATAATGCCGTCGGTATTTTCCGCTACCACATAGCCGTTGGGATTCATGCAGAAAGTACGCACCATGTCGTCGTACTGTCTTGTGCGGAAGAGGATTTTCGCTTCGTAAACCTCATCCGTTATATGCTGCATGAGGACCGCGGGGACTTCCACCCTCAGGCCCACGTCAATCTGGTTGTTAATGAGCCTGAGGCCCATCTTCTCGCACTGGGTGCTGTACCATTCGGCACCCGCGCGCCCGGGGGCCGCAATAAGGTACCTGCAGCTTTCCTTCCCTTTATCGAGGATAAGGTCAAAGCCGCCGCCACGCCGGCGTTCTATTTCCGTAACCAGGGTATTGCAGCGGATTTCAACTTTCTTCCGCAGGAAATTATAAAGCTTTTCCAATATAATGAGGTTATTTTCAGTGCCCAGATGCCGCACCTTGGCGTTTAAAAGGTGCAAGTCATGCTGCATGGCCCTCGCCCAGAGGGTACTGTTTTTCGTCGTGAAAAATTCCCCCGGCGCGCCATATTTGCAGTTAATGGAGTCCACGTAATCAATGAGCTCAACTACCTCTTTCTGGGGCAGGTATTCATTCAGCCAGCCGCCGAATTCCGTCGTGAAATTGTATTTGCCGTCGGAAAATGCGCCGGCGCCGCCGAATCCCCGCATAATGCTGCAGGGGCTGCAGTTTATGCAGTGGTCAGTTTCCTTTAAGGCAAGAGGGCAGTGACGTCTGGAAACGGGGTTCCCCGCTTCCAGCATCAGTACCTTCAGGCCATTATATTTAACTGCCAGTTCAAAGGCTGCGAAAATGGCCGCAGGACCGCCGCCTATAATGCCTACGTCATACATCTTCAATCCATCCTCCTAGAGGTCGTACTTCTTCTTCTCATCCCCCAAAGGCACGTCCTTTTTGGGATTCTTTTTGAAAAGATCCATGTTATGCTTCACGCTTTCCATGGCTTCATCATAAACCGTCTTAAAGGCGCTGAGATTCTTCGGTTTCCCCGCCTTCAGCCATTCAGCCACCACGCGGCCTAAAGCATAGGTGGTGCCTATAGCAACGGGTATCTGCAGCGGCGGGAAGGGGAAGAGCGTTGCCAGGGTACTGACGAGGAAATATCCACCGAGGGATCCCAGAAACCCTATGGCAGCCTGCTCGCTTATTTTTTCCCCATATACGCGGCCAAGGCGGATAATCATGTAAATGGCATTCGCTATAAGGCTCATGGGCCCGATCAGCGGCGCCACGACTATGACACCGGCCCTTGCCGCTGCCCAGAGGCACAGCTGTTCCGCCTCTTCGGCCCGCACCTGGTCATCTATTACCGCAACTTTGCTTTCTTTTTCCTTATCGGCCATCTTTTTCCCTCCGCTTTTTCGGATAAGCACTATACTATTCTAACCCGCCATGCAAAATTCCTGCAAAAATATTTTTAAAGCCGCAGTTTTTTTAAGCTGCGGCTTTATTTTATATAGATTCCCTTATTTTAATTTTTCCCCGCCTGTTCCCGTTGCATCTGTTCACGTTCCTCCTGTTCCCGCTCTGCCAGTTCCTTTTCCTTTTTGCGGATGTAGTCGGTTTCCAGGCAGCTGACCTCCGCCACCGTTACCAGACCGTGGGTAACGTTCTTTTCCAGGAACGGCAGCATCTTTTCAATATTTTCCTTTTTATCAATCATCTCAATTATCATGGGGAAATCGACATTGCCGCTTATGAATTTGCTGGCCCTTACGGCAAATCCCCTTTTCTGGGAAGCATATCCTACAATGGCTTTTATAACCGTGCCTCCGGCTATTCACTGATTAACCGCCTCACGGATACCAGCCTTATAAAGAGGCATGTCGCCGCACAGGACATCTTCGCCTGTATAAACCCTTAAAGCACCCAGTTTCCGAAATTCCATACATGCCACTCCATTTCCTTAGAAAAGCCTCGGGAAATATCAGGTATCCTTCCGGCTTGTTTTCATTATAGCACTTTTTTATTGCTGGGTTGAAAAAATTCTGTAAAGATTATTTGAAACAGGTTTTTTATGCCCGCTATGGGAACGCTTCATTCGCCGCCGCGCAGGTTTTCCATGTCAAGTTCCGCACTGGCAAATCCTGCTGCCTTTACCGCTTTTTCCATTTCCTTTTCCCGACGGATGGCAAGGCTTAGTTCGTCCTTCCTCACTTCAATGCGGGCGGCATCCCCGCTGCTCCTTACCCTGAAACCGGAAAGGCCCATCTTCTTTAAGGCTTCTTCCGCCTTTTCCACCCTTAAAAGTTTCGCAGCCGTTATTTTTTCTCCCTGCGCAATGCGGGTGGCAAGGCAGGAATAGGCCGATTTTTTCGCCACGGAAAGCCCGTATTTTCCCGCTAAGGCACGCACGTCCTTCTTCTTAAAGCCGCACAGGGCAAGAGGCCCTACGACGCCCGCTTCCGACGCCGCCTTCATACCCGGCCTGTCCCCGGCATTGTCGCTGAGGTTCGTGCCGTCAAGGATGCAGCCACTGCCGAGCTTCTCCGCCTTTTCCTTTATGGCGAAAAGAATCGCCTTTTTACAGAAGTAACAGCGGCGCGGCCCGTTTTCCGTAAACTTCCCGTTTTTAAGAATTCCGTCCAATTTAATGATCACAAGTTCCGTTCCCGTTTCCCCAGCCATGCGCAGCACGTCCTCCTTTTCAAACTGCGGTACCTGCGGCACGTCTGCCGTAATGGCAATGGCATCCGCCCCCGCCTTCCTGCACGCGGCAAGAAGCAGAGAGGAATCCACCCCTCCGCTGAAGGCTACTGCCGGTTTTTTTAAGGACTTTAAATATTTTAAAAGCCGCCCTTCAAGGGCAAGTATCCCGTCATCCATCTGTTTCCCCGAATTTTTAAGGGTCTGCACCCTTTTATTTATAAATCCATTTTAACATAAGAATATTTTCCTTGCTACGGAATAAATTCTGCATTATCATTATCCTGTAAGTAAAAATATTGCATACGGAAGGAAGATAATATGCCTGATCTTGAAAAAGGACTTACGGGCACGGCACGTGCCAGGGTAAGCGAGAAAAATATTGCAAAAACCATGAAGAGCGGCTCTCTGCCCGTTTTCGCAACGCCCGCCATGTGCGCCCTTATGGAGGAAGCCGCCTGCAGCGCCATCGCAGGATGCCTTGATGAAGGCGCGGGCAGCGTCGGCATAAGCCTTAACATAACCCACGACTCGGCGTCCCCCAAGGGAGCTGAAATTACCGCCCCGGCCACCCGTA
>JAJQDY010000073.1 GCA_021201965.1 Phascolarctobacterium sp. | reverse complement strand
ACGGATTCAATCGCTATGGATTTTTTAACTGTTCAACTTCATTTTACAATCGGCCTTCCTATCACACTTATTATTATATTAGCATTTTAACTATATTTAAAATACTATTTTTAGTGCATTTAATACTTTAAAGGTATGGTGATTTTATGGATCTACAACAGATGCGCTATTTCCTAACAGTAACAGAAACATGCAATATAACGGCAGCTGCCAGACTGCTACATATGGCCCAGCCGCCCCTAAGCCGCCAGATTAAACAGATTAAAACAGAACTTGGCATCTGTCTTTTTGACAGAAAAGGGCGTAGTTTGCACCTTACCGAAGCCGGCAAGTTACTTGTAAACAAGGTACAGGAAATTTTAAATCTCACTGACCACTCTTTGCAAGAAGTACTTAGCTTTAATTCCACTTCTTTCGATATTTTAGCTTTAAGAACCGTAGCATCAGCCAGTTCCATATTATTACCAAAACTACTTACTTATTTTCAGCAAAAATACCCGCTAACAAGATATGAACTCTATATCGGGGCAACTAACCGAATTACCGAACTGCTAGAAAAAGGTGTTATTGAAGTAGGTATTGTACGTCATCCCTTTGATAGTAATAATTTTGACAGTTTTCCTCTTCCAGAGGAAAAACTGGTAATTATAGCTGCTGACAGTTATGGTCTTCCTAAAAACAGGCCAGTCCATATTTCAGAACTGACAACCCACCAATTATTGATCCATCGTAAATACGAAACATTGCTCAAAAAAATATTCCGCAAGTATCACCGTACACCTAATTTTTTATGCAAATGTGATGACATCATGCCACTGCTGGAATAGGCTAAATCAGGATTAGAGCTTGCCATAATCCCAGAAACGGCCGCTTATCTTATAAATGCATCTGACCTGCAAATATGTTACGCAGACGATGATGAAATGACTGCTTCCAGTGCCATAATCTGGACTAAAAAGCATTATCATTCCGTTACGGCAAATTTATTCATCAACTATTTATCAGAGCTTTTTTAACCTCTACATTGAGGCGTTTAGACCCGTAAAATATTTGAATTAACTAAAAAAGGACTCCAGCGTTTCAAAGGCTGGAGTCCTTTTTATTACCTTTTTCTTATTACTATTTATCGGTATTGTATTTGATTTTAATATTGCGATAACGGGTCATTCCAGTACCAGCAGGAATTAGTTTGCCAATTATAACATTTTCTTTCAGTCCTAGCAGCGGATCAACCTTTCCTTTAATTGCTGCATCAGTAAGTACACGAGTAGTCTCTTGGAAAGATGCAGCGGAAAGGAAAGAATCTGTGGCCAAAGATGCTTTTGTGATTCCTAGGAGAATTTTACGTCCTTTAGCAGGTTCCTTACCTTCTTTTTCGATCTGCGCATTCTGTTCTTCAAATTCGCTGACATTCACATCATCACCTGGCAGCATAATGGTATTTCCAGATTCTTCAATGCGCACTTTACGCATCATCTGCCGTACAATTACTTCAATGTGCTTACTGTTAATATCTACACCCTGAGATTTATAAACTCCTACTACCTGTTGTACCAGATAGCGCTGAGCCGCTTCAACGCCACTAATACGCAATACATCATGCGGATTTAGTGATCCTTCCGTCAACCTGTCACCCTTTTTCACAATATCGCCATCTTGAATTGCTAACTTAGCACCGTACGGAATTGAATACGATTCACTTTTCCCATCTTCAGTTTCCACAATGACATGCCGATTACCGCTTTCTTCAGTGATTTTTGCTTGACCATCAACTTCGCATAAAAGTCCCGGATGTTTAGGCTTACGCGCTTCAAACAGTTCTTCTACACGTGGCAAGCCTTGAGTAATATCATCACCGCCTGCAACACCGCCAGTATGGAAAGTACGCATAGTAAGCTGGGTTCCCGGCTCTCCTATCGACTGAGCTGCAATAGTACCTACTGCTTCTCCTACATCCACGTTTTTACCCGTTGCTAAATTGCGCCCATAGCACTTACGGCAGACACCAAATTTTGATTTACAGGTAAGCACACTGCGAATTTTAACCTTTATACGCAGTTTACAGATAGCATCAGCCATTTCCTCCGTAATATAATCATTTACGTGGTACAGTACTTTCTTGCCTTTTTTATCGTAAATATCCTCTGCTAAATTGCGCCCAACTATACGATCATGCAGAGATTCTATAACATTCTGTTTATTTTTACCTTCAGTAATAGCTTCTACTTCTATTCCTGCAATCTCGTTATTACGTACACGCAATTCCCTCACTGTTCCGTCAGCCAATATTGCTTTGATTACCTTGGAAGTCAGGGTTGCCCCTTCTTTTACCAAAACGTCACCGTTAATATTGACTATGGGTTCGGCTATCTCTTTGCCATCGAAATTATTCTTCATGATATTTTGCAAAACACTGTCGGTAAATTCTTTGCTGACATTAATATGTACACCTTCTTTTTCACTGCTATCATCGGCACAATATAATTCTATTTCCTCTACTCCTGCGTCCAACAGTTTATCAAAGAGTTCTTTTGTAATATTTGTATCAGCCTCAGCAATAATATTACCATCTTTATCAAAAACTATAGAAGCCAATGTTCCTCCAAGAACTTCTTCACGAACCATTTCTTGGCTTCTGCCCAACTCATGTTTATACAGATGGTTGAGTTCCCTGACAATATTCATTTCTGTAATATCGCAGTCATCCTCACGCACAATAACATCCTGTGCCACGTCAACAAGCCGGCGTGTTAAATAACCTGAATCTGCAGTACGCAGTGCAGTATCTGCCAACCCCTTACGGGCACCATGGGTTGATATAAAATATTCCAGAATAGTCAGTCCCTCTCGAAAATTAGCCTTAATCGGACGGTCAATAATCCTTCCAGACGGATCGGCCATAAGTCCGCGCATACCAGCCAGCTGCCGAATTTGCTGTACATTACCACGAGCGCCGGAATTAGCCATCATATACACTGAATTGAATTTATCCATAGTAGTATCCATCAGTTTTTCCGTAACCTTTTCCGTAGCCTCGCTCCACAATTGAATTACCTTGCGATAACGTTCATCAGCACTCATTAAACCACGGCGGTACAGTCTTTCGGTCTTATCAACCTCTCTCTCTGTATCATCTAAGATTTCTCCTTTTTCTTCAGGAATCTGAATGTCGGAAGTAGCTATAGAAATGCCTGCCTTGCAAGCGCTCTCATAACCAATTTTTTTAACTATATCAAGAACTTCGGCGGTCTTAAGGTTTCCGTATAACTTATGAGCTTTTGCAACAAGTTTGCCCAGTTCTTTCTTATCAATAAGCTGGCCTAAATGCCATTCTTCCTGCCCGTCAGCATTGGTCTCCTTGTGGTAATAGCGCATTTCAATTGGCAATTCACCATTAAATATGGTATTACCCACTGTTGTGACAACCAGGCTCATCCCTTCGTTTTTCTTTTCCGCAAAAATCTGATCATTGGGAACATATACTTTAATCTGAGCTTGCAGTTCAATTATTCCATGGAAATAAGCTAGCTGGGCCTCATCAACACTGCAAAAGCGCATACCTTCTCCTTTGGCACCTTCTTTAACGATAGTTAAATAGTAAGAACCCAATACCATATCCTGTGTAGGCACTGCTACAGGTTTACCATCTTTAGGTGCCAAGATATTATTTACAGACATCATTAACATACGCGCTTCAGCCTGAGCTTCAACGGAAAGAGGCAGATGAACAGCCATCTGATCACCGTCGAAATCAGCATTATACGCTGTACATACCAACGGATGCAGTTTAATAGCACGTCCTTCGGATAAAATTGGTTCAAATGCCTGAATGCCAAGCCTATGCAACGTCGGTGCGCGATTTAAAAGCACGGGATGCTCTTTGATAACTTCTTCCAGTATATCCCAAATCTTTTTATCGGCACGTTCCACCATACGTTTGGCACTTTTTATATTGGAAGCTTCCCCACTATTCACAAGGCGCTTCATCATAAAAGGTTTAAAAAATTCGAGCGCCATTTCCTTCGGTAACCCGCACTGATGCATTTTTAGTTCTGGCCCAACAACAATTACTGAACGTCCGGAATAGTCAACGCGCTTACCCAAAAGATTCTGGCGGAAACGTCCCTGTTTCCCCTTAAGCATATCGGATAAGGATTTAAGGGCCCTATTTCCAGAACCGGTAACAGGGCGTCCACGACGTCCATTATCTATTAAAGCATCCACTGCCTCCTGCAGCATACGCTTCTCGTTACGGATGATAATATCAGGGGCATGCAACTCTAGCAAACGTTTTAAACGGTTATTACGATTAATTACACGGCGATATAAATCGTTTAAATCCGAAGTTGCAAAACGACCGCCATCCAGTTGTACCATCGGTCGCAATTCCGGCGGAATAACCGGAATAACGTCTAAAACCATCCACTCAGGACGATTTCCAGATTTCAAAAATGCCTCACATACTTCTAAACGACGTACGGCACGTATCTTCCTTTGCCCACTGGATTCTTTTACTTCTTCCCGTAATTCTTTAGTCAGCTTTTCCAGATCTATCTCTTCCAACAACTGTTTTATTACTGAAGCTCCCATATCTGCTATAAAACTGTTGCCATACTTATCCCTGTACTCAGCGTATTCACTTTCGCTAAGTAACTGTTTTTTCTCCAAAGACGTATCCCCTGGATCCAATACTATATAACTAGCAAAATATAATACCTTTTCCAAACTGCGCGGTGAAATATCCAAGATAAGTCCCATACGACTTGGTATCCCTTTAAAATACCATATATGCGATACCGGGGTTGCCAACTCAATATGCCCCATGCGGTCGCGCCGCACTTTGCTGCGAGTTACCTCGACGCCGCATTTGTCACATATAATACCTTTATAACGGATTCTATTATATTTGCCACAATGGCATGCCCAGTCCTTAGTCGGCCCGAATATTCTCTCGCAGAATAACCCATCACGTTCCGGTTTTAATGTCCTGTAATTGATGGTTTCCGGTTTCTTTACTTCGCCATAAGACCATGACCTAATTTTGTCTGGAGAAGCCAAACCGATGCGTATAGATTCAAAATCATTTACATCTAACATGAATCAATCGCTCCCTTCTGTCATATTATCTGTCTGTTCTTCATCTTCATCGTCAGAAATGGTAAAATTCCCCAATTCAGCAATTGGATCATCAGTCGGATCAACATCGCCATAATCTTCAAGCGATTGCTCCTTTTTGAAAGTTTCCTGCTGTCCTTGAATATCTACACCGACTTCACGAGCAGTTTCCACTATATTATCATCATTCTCTCCCAAAACGATTTCATCCTCATTGTCATCAAGCACCGTAATGTCAAGAGCAATACTCTGCAGTTCCTTCACCAATACCTTAAATGATTCCGGAATGCCAGGATCGGGAACATTTTCTCCTTTTACTATCGCTTCATATGTTTTGGCACGTCCTACAACATCATCCGATTTTACTGTTAAAATTTCCTGAAGAGTGTATGCGGCACCATAAGCTTCAAGTGCCCAGACTTCCATCTCGCCAAACCTCTGTCCGCCAAACTGTGCCTTGCCTCCCAAAGGCTGTTGAGTAACAAGTGAATACGGGCCAGTACTACGGGCATGAATTTTATCATCAACCAAATGATGCAACTTCATCATATATGTCAGTCCCACGGCAACCTTGTTGTCAAAAGGTTCGCCCGTGCGCCCATCATACAAAACCGTTTTTCCAGTGTGGTCAATGCCAGCCAGTTCCAATGCCTCGGCAATATCCTGTTCACGGGCACCATCAAATACAGGTGCAGAAATCTGCACTGCCCGTATACTCTGATCACCGAATTTATCAATCTCTACTGTTTCTGGTATCCCATATTTTTTCGTATCATAACCGAATTTATTCAATCGCTTTGCCAAACCCTTAGCATTACCAGCTATCTCCATACCTAAAGCACGGGCAGCCCATCCCAAGTGATTTTCCAAAATCTGACCTATGTTCATACGAGAAGGTACACCTAATGGATTCAAAACAATATGTACCGGCTCGCCGCTAGGAAGAAACGGCATATCTTCACGGGCCATAATACGGGAAACAACACCTTTATTACCATGGCGCCCTGCCATTTTGTCGCCTTCGGAAATCTTGCGTTTCTTGGCAATATATACCCGTACCTGTTCATTGACTCCTAGCGGTAAATCATCTCCATTTTCGCGACTGAAAACCTTAACGCTGACAATCTTGCCAGCTTCTCCATGAGGTACACGTAAAGAGCTATCTCGCACTTCGCGGGCTTTTTCGCCAAAAATAGCTCTCAGCAAACGTTCTTCTGCGGTTAATTCGGTTTCTCCTTTTGGAGTAACTTTACCCACCAGAATATCTCCAGGGCGAACCTCTGCCCCTATACGGATAATTCCACTCTCATCCAAATCTTTTAGTGAATCCTCTGAAACATTTAGAATCTCCCGAGTAATCTCTTCTTTTCCCAGCTTAGTATCCCGGGCATCGCAATCGTATTCTTCAATATGTATTGAAGTGAAAATATCGTCTTTTACCAAATCTTCGCTTAATAAAATAGCGTCCTCGTAATTATATCCTTCCCAAGGCATATACGCTACTATAATGTTATGTCCCAGAGCAAGTTCCCCATGATCTGTAGCAGGACCATCTGCCAAAACCTGTCCTGCGTTAACCTTATCGCCCCTTGACACAATAGGACGCTGATTTATACATGTTCCCTGATTGGAACGCATAAATTTCAGCAGAGGATATACATCCGTTTCACCATTTCTTGCACGTACACAAATCTCATTGCCTACGACCCTCTCTACGACACCGGCACGTTGCGCAAGTACGCAAACCCCAGAATCAGCTGCTACCTTATATTCCATCCCAGTGCCAATTATAGGCGCCTGAGTACAAAGCAGTGGCACTGCCTGACGCTGCATATTTGCTCCCATGAGAGCTCTATTGGCATCATCATTTTCTAGAAATGGAATCAGCGCCGTAGCAATAGATACTACCTGCTTAGGGGAGACGTCCATCAGATCAACTCTATCAGGTGACAGAGAAAGTACATCATCCTTAAACCGTGCTGTAACACGTTCACCTAAGAAATAACCGTTTTCATCCAATGGCTCATTTGCTTGTGCCACAATATATTTGTCCTCTTCATCAGCTGTCATATAAACAACATCATCTGTTACTCTCTTATTTTTCTTATCAACACGGCGATAAGGAGTCTCCATAAATCCGTATTTATTTATTATTGCATAAGTGGACAAAGAACCTATCAGCCCGATGTTAGGACCTTCGGGCGTCTCTATCGGGCACATGCGTCCATAGTGTGAATTATGTACATCGCGAACTTCATAACCTGCCCGCTCACGACTTAACCCTCCAGGCCCAAGTGCTGATAGACGCCGCTTATGGGTCAATTCTGCCAGCGGATTGTTCTGATCCATAAACTGTGACAACTGGCTGCTGCCGAAAAACTCCTTAATTGCAGCCACCACCGGACGTATATTTATAAGTGCCTGCGGAGTAATGACTTCAGTATCCTGAATAGTCATACGCTCCTTAACGACTCTTTCCATGCGTGCCAGACCAATACGAAATTGATTCTGCAACAATTCGCCAACGCATCTCACACGACGGTTTCCCAAATGGTCAATATCGTCACCTTTGCCATAACCATCCATTAAGTTAAGAAGATAATTAAAGGAAACTAATATATCTGCTTTTTTTACCGTCCATCTACTTTCATGGATTCCAACAGTGAACAGCATCACCATTTCGCCGTCTTTATGCTGCACTTTGATCTTGCCAAATTCTTCTTTTTCAAAGATTCCACTGGCATCCACTTTCTCTAAATTATCCTCATTCATTTCAGCACCTTTATCAAGGATAATTTTACCGTCTTTCACCAGAGGCTCCTTAAGCACAGTACCCTGCAAGCGATTCCACCATCCGCGATAAACTCCACTAGCCTCTACTTTATCTAAATTCTTCTCATCCATTTCACTGCCAGCCGGCAGGATAGTTTTACCATTTTTATTAAGCAGAGGCTCCGCGAGTACTGTTCCACGCAGGCGATTACGCCAGCCTAGTTTTTTGTTTAATTTATAACGCCCTACACTGGCTAAATCATAACGTTTATTATCAAAAAAAATCAATTTTATAAGCTGCTCAGCATTTTCCAAAGTAGGAGGCTCACCCGGATGCAATTTCTTATAAATCTCGACTAACGCTTCATTTTTGTCGCACGTAGGATCCTTTTTCAAAGTTTCCACAACATATGGATTGTTGCCTAAAAGTTCCTCTATATCTTTATTAGTAGAAGTAGATATGTCCATAGCCCGCAATAATACTGTTGCTGCCAGTTTTCTTGTACGATCCACTCTGGCATAAATAATATCATTAATATCAGTTTCATATTCAATCCAAGCTCCACGGTTTGGAATAACAGTTGTTCCATATATTTTTTTCCCACTGGAATCCATGTCCACCGCATAATATACCCCTGGAGAACGCACCAACTGACTTACTATAACACGCTCGGCACCATTAATGACAAATGTACCTGTAGGTGTCATTAACGGAAAATCCCCCATAAACACCATGGATTCCTTTATTTCTCCTGTATCTTTATAAACCAGATTTACCTTAACGTTCATCGGGGCAGAATAAGATTCGTCCCTTTCCTTGCACTCCGCCTCACTATATTTCGGTTCTCCCAGCGTAAAATCTACAAAGGAAAGCTCTAAATTGCCAGTAAAATCTTTAATTGGCGAAATATTACGAAATATTTCCCGAAGACCCTCTTCGAGAAACCACTCGTATGATTTTTTCTGAATATCAACCAAATAAGGCATTGCCAAAACTTCATTGATTCTGGCATAACTATACCTGGTCCTGTCTCCTACCGGAACCGGTTTAAACATTTGCTTCCTCACCCTTTCTTGTCGGGATACACAAATCAGCACTCATATACCATAACAAAAAAAAACAAGGTTCTTACCACAAGGACCTTGTATATTGTCTTTGATGAATGCGCATCATCTTTCACCATATAAGCAAAATACGCCGTTCACCCACTGACACGACATATTATGTTGTCAATAATACCTGCTTTTATTTCTACTAATGCAGTATATTATGTTAACATATAAAATTGATATTGTCAAATATTTTTATTGACTATTTGGATTTTTAGATCCGCCAAGCTCATATAAAACAACCGTATTGAAAATCAATACGGTTATCTTAGTTATTTAAGCAATTCACGTACAATGGCATTAATGCGTTTTCCATCAGCACGTCCTTTTGTTTTAGCCATAACTACCGGCATTGCCTTTCCCATATCCTTAGGACCTGCTGCGCCGACTTCAGCTATGACTTCTTTCACAAGTTGCATCAGGTCCTCATCACTTAAAGCTTCTGGAAGGTATTTCTTTATAATCCCTATTTCATTCTCGGCATGATCAACCAATTCCATGCGACCAGCCTTCTTGAACTCCTCAAGAGATCCCTGCCGCATTTTAGCTTCTTTAATCAATACACCCAGAATCTCATCATCAGTAAGCTCTTTTTTATGTTTATTTCAACATTTTTAATATTGGCAAGAACCATACGGATGGTAGCAAGACGTAATTTCACTTTCGCCCTATCCTTCATGGCCTACTTCATATCTTCGGTCAACTGAGCCTTTATAGACATTACGTCCGCCTCCGCTTATCTGGTCTTACGTTTTCTGGCTGCTTCTTCCTTTTTCTTGCGAGCAACACTTGGCTTTTCATAATGTTCACGCTTCCTGACCTCAGAAAGAATACCCTCCTTCTGGGTTGCACGCTTAAATCTACGTAAAGCACTATCTAAACTTTCATTTTTTCCAACTTTGATTTCTGCCATCCAATCTCCCTCCCTCCGCACACTTAGGGAAGTGTATCTGCAATTTGCCGTTCCGAATATTTAACATATTCGAAATGTTTATCATTTAATTATATAAGAAAAGCTGCTTATTGTCAATATTCAGCAGGGAGGCCAGCCTAGAACTTTGCCGCCCAAAAGGTGTATATGCAGATGTTTTACGGTCTGTCCCCCTTCTTCGCCAGTGTTGATTACCAGTCTAAACCCTTTTTCTACTACGCCAGTTTTTTCCGCAATTAATTTCACCTTACTCATCATATGCCTCAATAACTCAGAACTGGCAGTAACAACGTCGTCAGTATGCTGCTTGGGAAGCAGCAAAACATGAACCGGAGCCGCAGGAGCTACATCGCATACGACCAGCATTTTTTCATCTTCATATACCTTTTCTGATGGAATTTCTCCATGAATGATTTTGCAAAAAATACAATTTTCAGCCATTAGTCCACCTTCCTTATTATCATATTGGTTAGCAGATTTTATGGATTTTTTTCTAGCTTAATTATGTTAAATCCTGCTATGTCACAAATTATTTACAAACGCCAACAAGTTCTCCCACTGCAATACCCTCTTTCGCTTCAATGAGCTTTACCCTGCCAATCATGCCGCAAATTCCATCAGATCCACGTACAATTGTACGTATGTAATTGCCGGTAAGCCCTTCAATATATCCTCCAGCAGACAGTTGTTCGAACAAAACATCTTCTTCGCGGCCAATATTTTTTATTATGAAATCCTGCTTCTGCTGCTTAGCCAGTTTTCCAAGAACAGAAGCACGTTTTTGCTTAATTATATTACTTATCTGCAACGGCATCTCAGCCGCAGGAGTACCTTTACGCCTGGAATAGGGGAAAACATGAATCCTGGCAAAATTCTGATTACTGATAAACTCCATGCCAGCCAGAAAATTCTCTTCACTCTCTCCTGGAAACCCCACAATAACATCCGTAGTTATGGCGACATCAGGAACGCAGTGCCTAATATTCACCAACAGACGAGCAAATTCATTCGTCGCATACGGACGTTTCATGGCTTTTAAAATTTCATCACATCCAGCCTGTAAAGGTAAATGCAGATGCCGACACAATCTTTTGTCATGTTCCATTATTGACAAAATCCTATCATCTATTTCTATAGATTCCAACGATCCAAGCCGCAGCCGCTCCAGACCTTCTACGCTCAAAGCAGTTTCTATAGCATTACAAAGTGTAATATTATTTCCTTGTTCTTTGCCATAGCAGCCTAAATGTATACCAAGCAGAACTACTTCCCGATACCCAGCAACAACAAGCCTCTCAATCTCCGTACGAATGCTATCAATACTACGGCTACTTAACGGACCTCTGGCATATGGAATAATGCAATATGCACAGTATTGATTGCATCCTTCCTGTATTTTCAGGAAACCCCTTGTCTTTCTCGTTCCTACTCCTACTTCTAGTTCCTCGAACACTGTGGCACCGGTAATTGCTTGTACATTATCTGAAATCTCAGTATTTTTATTACTATGAAAGGCTGCTTCTACGATTTCAACAATTCTATCCCGCTCCTGATTTCCAACAATCACATCAATTCCCTTTATTGCCTTTAGTTCTTCAGCTGCAGTCTGGGGATAACACCCGGTTACTACTATCAATGCTTTCGGAGTGTGCCGCAAAGCACGGTTAATCATTTGTCTAGATTTGCGTTGCCCGATATTGGTCACTACACATGTATTGATTAAATATATGTCAGCCTGCTCGTTAAAATCTACCACCATATACCCACTCTGCCGAAAAAGAACTTCCATGCTGGCAGTATCAGCCTGATTAACTTTGCAGCCTAAAGTATAAAATGCAATTCTTTTCATGTGCGTTCTAATCTCCCAAGTCTCCTGTTTCGTAAAACACCGCAGCCATTGCTACTAAGCCGGCAGTCTCTGTGCGTAAGATGCGTTTCCCTAATGTTACAGGAACTGCTCCCACGTTTTTTGCCTGCTGCAGTTCTTGCTCGCTAATTCCTCCCTCAGGTCCTATTATTAGCAGTAGCTCTTGCAAAGGTTTTGCCTGGCAAAGTGCTTTTTTTAAACTCATATTATCTTCACATTCATAAGCTATAAATTTAACATCACAATCATGGTCATAAAGAAGCTGCTCAAAAGTTTTAACAGGATAAATTTCAGAGATAATATCGCGTTTACTCTGCTTTACCGCTGCTTCTGCAATTTTCTGCCAGCGCTCTACCATTCTTTCTGCCTTTACATCATCCATCTTCATTATTGAATGTTTCATAACTATAGGAACTATGCTGAAAACGCCAAGTTCTGTCGCTTTTTGTACAATAAAATCCATCTTTTCGCCCTTAGCCAAGCCCTGCGCAAGAATAATCCTAACTGAAGGTTCATGGCACTCCTCAAGTTTCTCCAGACAATGTACAGTAACATTATTATCCTTAAGTGCAGTTATTTCACCTATCGCCCTGACCCCATCATTACTTACTATCTGCAGCTTATCACCAATTTGCATTCTCAATACTTTACTGATATGCCTAGCATCTATTCCTGTAATATTCATTTTCTCGCTATAAAGCTTGGAAATAAAAAATCTGTGCAACCCCGTCACCTCATGCTCATTTGCATCATTATCCAATCGCCTTTTTCCTCTGCATAATCAACTTTCATTCCTGCTGCCTCAGCAGCTACAATAATGTCCTCCTGCCACTCTTTGATAATACCACTGGCAATAAAGCTACCTCCCGGCTTAAGCTTTTTAGGAACATCTTGCAGCAATTCAACAATTACATCTGCAATAATATTAGCTAGAATCACATCCGCCAATCCTTTGAATGATTGCAGCAGGTCACTATGGAAAACACCAATCTTTCCAGTCAGTCCGTTTATCTCGACATTATCTTTAGCTATACGTACGGCCAGCTGGCCATTATCTGCTGCTAGCACCTTTTCAGCCCCAAGCAGTGTAGCTGTAATAGTCAAAATACCGCTATCTGTACCTACATCAAATACCACATCATGCGGTTGCAAGATCTTCTCCAATAGCTTAATGCGCATACATGTAGTATTATGTGTGCCTGTTCCCAAACTCATTCCAGGGTCAATTTCTATTACACATTCTCCGTCCCGATGGGAATATGCCTCCCAGCTTGGTTTTATCACAATCTTTTACCCAATGCGAGTTACATGAAAATACTGTTTCCACTCATTAGCCCAGTCTTTTTCAAATAATTTTTGAAAATAAATTCCCACGTACGATCTGCCAGTACGTTTTTCCAGCAAATACATGCCTTTCCTGATCTGCCCCAATTTCTCTGGCAGTTTCTCATTATCTTCATAATAGGCAGTAACGGAAACAGTCCCATTGTTCCTTTGTTCAGAAACACCGCATAACTCGCGAGGAATTCTACTGCGTAAATTATTTACCAATTCCGGATCTTCAATAGACACACCATATGTGCCAGCAGCAATCAAGATATAGCTAGCTGCTTCCATTTCTTCACGATACACACGGATTTTTACTTCCAGCTACTTCATTTTTTATCTCCTCTGTAAGCACTATGCTAAGTATAGCACAATAAACATAATTCACCAACAAGCTCTATTACCTCATTAGCAGCTGTAAACTTATCAGGGCCGATTGTAAAATGAAGTTGAACAGTTACAAAATCCATAGCGATTGAATCCGTGGTAGAATAGAGTTCACACACAAAACCATATCGAGGAGGACAATCACTATTGGCTA
>JAJQDY010000083.1 GCA_021201965.1 Phascolarctobacterium sp. | reverse complement strand
AGCAATGGTCTGTATCGGCGATACGCACCGAAAGGTCAATCAATGGATAACTTATTCGATGAGGACGTGGAACACGCTGCTGACTTGATCTGTGGACTACCTCGTAAGGAACTGGGCTACCGTACACCGGAAGAACTCTTTGACCATGCCAAATGGCTCTGCTGTTGGGTAATCAAGCCAAGCTAAACTGGACTCTATTAAACTTTTACACGGATGTGTTCAACTTGCACTTGCAATTTTCGTAAGAAAATGAATAAAAAAATAATTGAGTGAGGGAATTGCTTGACGTGGAAAATAAAGAACCGGCTTAAACAAATTATTGCAGGTGAGGAAGGCGTAAAAATTTTTTCAGCAGGATCAAGGAATTCTGCCGCTTTCATTTACCCCAACGTTTATCACGTAGGAATGTCCAACCTAGGTATGCATATCATATATCAGCTTATAAACAGCCGTATGGATAGCGCCTGCGAACGGTTTTTTCTGCCTGAAAAAGAAATAATGCAGGAATATATTAAAAGCGGAACGCCGCTTTTAAGTATGGAAACGCAGAGACCGTTATCTGATTTTGCAGTTATTTTTGTGATGATGTCATTTGAAATGGATTATGATAATCTATTGATAATGCTCGATTTGGGGAACGTAAAATTACTTGCTGCTGAACGCGGATTTGATGGACCGCTGGTAATTATAGGCGGACCTTGTGCCACATTTAATCCTGAACCATTGGCAGCAGTTGCAGATGCTTTTGTTATCGGCGAAGGCGAGGATGCCGTTCAGAGTATTTTGAACACTGTTTATGTATGTGACAGCAGAGCAGAACGGCTATTGGCACTGGCTCAATTGCCAGGAGTTTATGTACCAGAATTTTACAGTCCCAGATACAACGCTGTCGGAGATTTCGAATACATGGATCATGACGGCAGGGTACCTGCCGCAATTAACAGACAGTGGGTAAAAGATATTGATGCCTATCCCCATACTTCTGCTATTTTGAGCAGAAAGACGGAATTTAGAGAAATGTTTATTGTTGAAGTATCAAGGGGGTGCGGAAGACATTGTCGGTTTTGTATGGCAGGATATTGTTTTAGAAAACCACGTTTCAGAGCGCTGAAAGATGTATTAAACGATATTATCGGCCGGCCGAGAAATACAAAAAAAATTGGACTGATGGGTGCAGCTATTTCTGATTATCCTGAGATAAGAGAACTTACTGAAGAACTTGTTAAACAGAAAATATCTTTTTCAGTTGCTTCTTTAAGAGCCGATACCCTTGACAATGCGCTTGCGGATGCTTTGACCGCCAGCGGGCAGAAGACAATGACGGTGGCCCCTGAAGCGGGAAGCAGAAAAATGAGGGCTGCTATAAATAAGGGTATTACCGAAGAACATATTTTACACGCTGTGAAACTGGGAGCAAAGTCAGGCATGAAAAATATCAAACTGTATTATATGGTTGGTCTGCCTGATGAGAGTGATGAAGATATTCTTGAAATGATTGCTATGATCAGGCGTATGCGTTCTGAAATGGATAAAGCCGGCAATAAGGGTGAATTGATTGTATCAGTCAATGGATTTGTTCCTAAGCCATTTACACCATATCAGTGGGAGCCGCTATGCAATATAAAAACGTTAAAACAATGCTTTAAAACACTGAAAGAGGCATTCAAAGGATATAAACATATAAAGCTTATCACCGAATCTCTTAAAGAAACGCTGGTGCAGGCAGTATTAGCGCGGGGCGACAGGCGTATAGGCGAAATATTACTGGAAGCACATATAAAAGGTGAGCCGCTGAAAAAAACACTGAAATCCCATGATATAGATGCGGAGGAATATGCTTCACGGCGATTACAGCCAGGAACAGCTCTTCCATGGCAGCATTTAAATATGGGATTTACAGAAGATTATCTCATTGCAGAGCTGGAACGTAGCAAGGAAGGCATCCCTACGCCTATGTGTTTTGATGGCTGCCGTCATTGCGGTGTATGCGGAGGCCATGATGCATAGCTTTATAATAGAAAACAGAAATAATATCTGGTTGGGGAGTTTTCCATTAATTACTGCGGCTGGCTTTATCAACGGTTGTAGTTGCCGGTTGCATGGAGAAAGTGAACTTGTGCCAGGAAATTTAAATCTAGCGCTGCATGTTGGAGATGCTACTGATAAAGTAGTGGCTAACAGGCAGCTTTTTGCTGATGCTTTGGGGATAGATGCATCACGATTTACTACATGTCAGCAGGTGCATGGAGATAAGATAAAAGTCATTACTGAAAAAGAGGTAGGAAGCGGGGCAGTAGACTATAATGAATCTATTGCCGGGACCGATGCTTTAATAACGGGAATCAGTAATATACCGTTAGTTTTATTTTATGCTGATTGTGTGCCTATAATACTTGTAGATCCTAAGACGGGAACTATTGGCCTTGTACATGCTGGTTGGCACGGAACTGTAGCTGAAATAGCAGGAAAAACTGCGAAAGCCATGCAGACTCGCTTTGGCAGTTGTTCCGGAGATATTCTTGCGGCAATTGGACCATCAATCGGCAGATGCTGTTATGATGTTGATGATTTTGTCCGTCAAAAAGCAATTGGTTATGAGGATTGTTTTATTCCCAGCGGATCAGGGAAATATAAACTTGATTTATGGAAGATGAATACTATGCAGCTTATTAATGCAGGAGTGATGAAGCAGCATATTATTATGGCTGGAATTTGCACATGCCATAATAATGAATTGTTCTTTTCTTATAGGGCAGAGCAGGGAACAACAGGTAGAATGGGCGTGTGTATTTGTCGTAAATGATGATGCGGATTCTGGTTTCAGCGTTTTGATATGAAATATATATTATTTCCCAAGATATATCTGTTGCGTGGACAACAAGGAGATTTCTGTGTTAAAATTACATGCAGAAAAAAGCATCTCCGGCTTTCAAGGAGGAAGTTGTTTTGCTGACAAATAATTTGCAGGTTGTACAGGATAAAATACGCATGGCATTGCAAAAACGTAAAAATAAAAAGATTACGGGCAGTGATGTTACTTTGGTTGCCGTAACAAAAAACCATCCGCCGGAAGTTATTGAGGCAGCACTGGCCTTGGGGATTAAGGATATCGGTGAAAACCGCGTGCAGGAAGCAAAGCATAAGAAAGAAGTACTCCCTACAGGGGGCTGCTGGCATCTTATCGGTCATCTGCAGTCTAATAAAGTACGGCATGCGGTTGGCATGTTTGATATTATAGAATCTGTGGATAGTCTGCATCTTTTGGCAGAAATAGATAAGGAAGCAGGGCGTATTGGCAAAGTGCAAGAAATTCTCCTGCAACTGAATATTGCGGATGAGAAACAGAAATTTGGCTTCTCCAAGAATGAATATTTAAAAGCACTAACAAAACTTGATGATTATAGGTATTTGCGCATACGTGGGATAATGGTAATAGCTCACCAGTGTGATGATATTGAAGAGACAAGGCCGGTGTTTGCATCTGGTTATCGAATTTATTGCGATTTAAAAGCTGCAAGGCAAGAAATAGATATTCTATCCATGGGGATGAGCGGTGACTACACGGTTGCTGTCGAAGAAGGAGCTAATACAGTGCGTGTCGGCACGGCACTTTTCGGGCAGCGTGATTATAATTTAAAATTTTAATATGGGACTGGTGAATTTATGAAAATAATTGATCGCATCGCAGAAGCATTAGGGCTATACGAAGAAGAAGACGACGAAATACTGGAAGAAGAACAGGCAGGAAAAAAAGAGCCTAAACAGAGTGGTAGTTATTCGTCGTTCAATAGGAAAAGTAATGACAGAAAGCAGGAAAATTCAGAAGAGTCTCATAAAATTGCTCAAAAAACAAGAGAAAAGCCTTTCTCTGGTAGAAAAAATACTGATGCGGACAACACTTCTGCAAGTAGTCGTACTATTGCTCTGCCTTTAGTAGATAAACAAGTTAAAGTTGTAGTCATTGAACCAGTAAATTTTGATGATTCACAAAAAATAGCTGATTACCTGCGCAATAATCAGCCGGTAGTGGTTAATTTTGGAGGTACTGATAATATTGTTACCAAGAGAATGACAGATTTTATCAGCGGCACGATTTACGCTCTTGGCGGTAGTATAAAAAAAATCGGGCGCACTATTTTAGTCTGTGCTCCTAAAAATGTAGATATTGATGCGGGTTCGAATATATATAATGAAAAAGGTGGTCAACCATGGAACAAATAAAATTGAATAATATTGGTTTTGTCGGTGGTGGAACAATGACTGAAGCTATCATAAAAGGAATTTTAGATAGTAAGCTTATCGACGCCGAGTCAATTTCTGTTGGCGAACATAATGAAGCCCGGTGTGAGTATCTTCAGCGACAGTATAGAGTAAAGGCTGCAACAGATAATAATATTGCAGTAAGTGGTGCCGACTTGGTGATTTTTGCCATTAAACCCCAGGTTATTCAGGCAGCTATCACAAAAGAACTTGTAGGCCATTTTAAAATAGGAGCTTATGTAATTTCTATTGTAGGCAGCGTAAGTCTGAAAATGTTGCATAGGTATATTTCTGATATTCCAATTATCCGCACAATGCCCAATACCCCTCTGGCTATAGGAGCAGGGATGACAGCTATTTGCTCGGATGATATGGTTACGGAAGAAATGCTGAATACGGCAAAAGCTATTTTTGGTAGTTGCGGCGAAGTTGAAGTGGTAAGTGAAAATGATATTGAAGCAATAACGGCTATTTCTGGGTGCGGACCAGGATATGCATTCGTAATAATTGATGCTTTGGCAGATGCCGGAGTGCGTGCAGGACTATCACGTAAATTGGCCATCAAGTTAGCAGCCCAGACACTGGCTGGTAGTGGAAAAATGTGCTTGGAAACAGGTAAGCATCCGGCTGAGTTACGTGATCAGGTAACATCTCCCGGTGGGACTACTATTGCTGGAATTCAGGCGTTGGAAAGCCATGGTTTGCGCAGTGCCTTTTTTGACGCAGTCCAAGCAGTATTGAGGCGCAGCAGCGAATTACAGAGTAAATAAAGATATGGCAGATCGGGAAAAAATATTAAGATACTTTAGGTCTAGCGGTGATGAGCAGACAGCGGCAAAACTTCTAGATTTGGCAGAGAGTGCTAATAAAAGCCGTAAATTTAAAGTAAGTGACTTTTTAGATCCCCATATTAGGAAGATAGCAGAAATTGTTGCTGCCAATTATGACAATATAAGAATTGAGACTGACGGCGGTTTTCTGAACGCAGAAAGAGTTAAAGTGGCATTTATTGCTGAAGATTTTCAGGTAAAGCTGGATTTTGGCATTGCGTGTTTTGCCATAGTATGGGATAAAAGATATTACAGGCTGTCACATAGGGATATCTTGGGTGCTTTTATGGGAACCGGCTGCAAACGCGAAGCGTTAGGCGACATTGTCATTACAAATGTAGGAGCGCAAATTGTTACCGATACGGCTATTGCAGGATATCTTGTGAATAATTTACTTAAAATTGGCGCCACCCCCGTAACTTTGAAAAAGATAGGGCAAGATGATTTACTTCAAAAAGAAGAAAAAGTTAAAATAATCAAAGTCACTGTGGCCGAACTACGCTTAGATGCAGTGGCGGCTGTAGGGTACGGGATTTCCCGTAGTAGGATGAATGATGCAATAAAAGATTTGAATGTCAGGATAAATTGGCAGGACGTTAAAAAACCGGCCCAGCATATTCAGGAAGGTGACATAATCTCCTTTAGCAGACGGGGTAGGGTGGAAGTAGCGGAAATATGCGGAACAACTAAGAAAGGTCGGATTAGTATCGTTTTAAAACGGTATGTCTGATTTAGAACTATTAATCATGCGCAAATAATAAAGGAATTAAGTTAAGTAATGATTATTTTGGCACGTCATGGAGAAGCTGCCAATCATGTGGAAAGATTAACATGGGGATGGACGGATTCTGAGCTGACAAAGCCTGGTAAAAAACAGATAAAGGCTGTAGCTGTTAGATTGGCTGATAATTTTGTTGGCAAAGATGGCAGTTTACGTATTTTAAGCAGTGATCTAAAGCGTGCTGCCGAGTCAGCAGAAATAATTGCTGAAGCCTTAAATTTTGGCAGTCAGATTGAGCAGTACCTTTTTCTACGGGAAAAAAATAATGGGCTTGCGGCTGAATTAACGGAAGAAGCGGCAAAAAAAATTTATTGTAAACCTGCTTTGGCTTTTGATATTAATCATCGTAATTATCCTGACGGCGAAACGTACAGGGAATTTTATGAGCGGAACGTGCGCAAATTAGCACAATATATAGATTTGGAAAATGAAAATTTAATTATAGTTGCTCACAGGGGAACTATTCAAAATATAATTTTTTATTTGATGGGTATGGACATAGAGCAAGTCGTAAAACAACGTATTTTGGTAGATATACGGCTGGCAAGCATTACCGTCTTGGGAATTAATAAATTGAACGAGCATACGATTTTTCTTTTAAACGATACAGCCCATTTACCACAGGGAAAAATCGTGTATCCGTGATTTAAAATATATAATAAGCAGCTGGATTGTGAATTTATCCTCAGTATTGACTTCTTATGGGTTAATACGCTATAATAACTGTGTTTTAATATGGTTTGACGTTATGAAAAAGACAGTAGCCTGTGTTGATTGGAAAAGCGATTTGAGGATGGTGAAAGCTCAAACGGTATTGAGCAGGTGAAAATCACTTTGGAGCGTGCATTTCGAGAAAATGGTAGATATGTACGGCTGACACCCGATAAAGTGTCTTGAGTGGCAGAAAATACTGTCATTAGGGTGGTACCACGGGTAATTAGTCTCGTCCCTTGCGGACGGTTTTTTATTTTTATGGAGGTGTCTATTGTGGATTATGGCAAAACCCTAAATCTTCCAGAAACGGAGTTCCCTATGCGTGCTTGTCTGCCGAAGAGAGAACCAGATTTTTTAAAGTTTTGGGAAGAGAATGATATTTATGGTAAGAAGCAAATCTTGCATGCAGGACATACCAAGTTTGTGCTGCATGACGGACCACCATATGCCAATGGGCGAATCCACATGGGAACAGCCCTTAATAAAATCTTAAAGGACATAATTATAAAATATAAATACACCCAAGGTTTTGATACTCCCTATATCCCAGGGTGGGATACACATGGGATGCCTATTGAACATGCCGCAATAAACGAATTCGGATTAAATCGTAATGAACTAGACCCGCTGGTTTTGCGTGGGAAATGCCATGATTATGCCTTAAAATGGCTTGATGTGCAACGTACAGATTTCAAGCGGCTAGGTGTAATCGGTGATTGGGAACATCCGTATGTTACGTTAGATCATGCTTTTGAAGAAGAGCAGATTCGTGTTTTCGGGGAGATGGCAAAGAAGGGGTACATTTATAAAGGGAAAAAGAGTGTTTATTGGTGTCCGCATTGTGAAACAGCTCTGGCTGAAGCGGAAATTGAGTATGCTGAGCATAAAACGCCAAGTATCTATGTGAAAATGCCTCTGGCTATAGATAATGGCATGCTGCCTGAAACTGCTAAGGGCAAAAAGGCATATGTGGTGATTTGGACAACAACTCCATGGACCATGCCTGCCAATGTGGCTGTTGCGTTAAACCCTAATTTTGAATACGCCTGGGTTGAATGCGAAGGGGAGATCTTGTTTTTGGCTAAGGACATGCTGAAGCAGGTAGGCGAAATCTGTCATAAAGATTTGAGTAATATAATAGGTACCTGCCGCGGTAAAGACATGGAATCTGCCGAATGCATGCATCCCATGCCGGAACTTAACCGTACATCAGTTATTGTCATGGCGGATTATGTGACCCTTGATGCTGGTACTGGGTGTGTTCATACAGCACCAGGTCATGGCGATGTGGACTTTGAGACGGGCTTGAAATATAAACTGCCTGTTCTATGTCCCGTTGATGAAAGAGGTAATTTGACTGAAGAGGCTGGTGAACGGTTTGTAGGTGTGTTTGTTTTTGATGCCAATATTCCTATTTTAAAATATCTGGCAGAATTAAACATGTTGTTGGGCAAGGAAAATATAAAACATCAGTATGCACACTGCTGGCGTTGTAAGAATCCTATTATTTATCGTGCAACTGCACAGTGGTTTGCTTCTGTTGACGGGTTCAGGAAGGCGGTTCTTAAAGCTATTTCTGAAGATGTCAAATGGATTCCTTCCTGGGGTGAACAGCGGATTCATAATATGGTTTCCGAGCGGCATGACTGGTGTATCAGTCGTCAGCGCATCTGGGGTGTACCGATACCTGTATTTTATTGCGATGATTGTCAGGAACATATCATTAACGATGATACTATTAATGCGGTCGCTAAATGGTTTGCTAAGGAAGGCAGCGATTCCTGGTGGGCACATTCTGCTGAAGAATTGTTGCCTAAAGGATTTGCGTGCCCAAAATGTGGCGGTAGGCATTTCCATAAGGAAAGCGATATTATGGACGTTTGGTTTGACAGTGGATCTACCCATATGGCTGTAGCTGCTAAAAATCCTGAATTGTGTTGGCCTGTTGATATGTATCTCGAAGGCAGTGACCAGCATAGGGGATGGTTCCAATCTTCCTTGCTCACATCTGTTGCCGTAACGGGGAAAGCACCTTATAAATCAGTACTTACTCATGGGTATGTGGTTGATGGTGAAGGCCGCAAAATGTCAAAATCTGTCGGTAATGTCATTTTACCGCAAGAGGTTATTAATCAATATGGTGCGGACATTATTCGCTTATGGGCTGCATCTTCCGATTATAAGGCAGATATCCGTATTTCTAAGGAAATATTGAAACAGCTGACGGAAGTTTATCGTAAGATACGCAATACTATTCGCTATATTCTTGGTAATACGAATGATTTTGATTATGAGAAAGACAGGATTCCTTTTAAAGAAATGAAAGAACTTGACCGTTGGGCCCTTATGCACTTGCAATTGCTCAAAAAAGGAGTTACTGCAGCTTATGAAAGCTATGATTTCCATGTGCTTTACCATGCCATCCATAATTTCTGTACCGTGGAGATGTCCAGTTTCTATCTGGATATTTTGAAAGATCGTCTTTATGCATATAAGGCAGATAGCAAAGAGCGCCGCAGTGCACAGACGGCAATGTATGAGATTTTAATGGACCTCGTGGTTATTCTGACGCCTATTTTAAGTTTTACAACGGAAGAAGTATGGCAGTTTATGAAAAAACCGGCTGGTGCACCTGAATCTGTGCAAATGTTGCCCTGGCCTGTAATTAAAGAGGAATATTTGGATGAGACCTTGGAAAATAAGTGGGATGAATTTATTGAACTTCGCGGTGAAATTACTAAGGTCCTTGAAGGTGCACGTCGAGAAAAAATAATCGGACATTCTCTTGATGCTAGTTTAGAATTATATGCAACGGGGGATGCTTTGGCTATCCTAAAAACTGTAGAATCTGATTTGGCTACATTGTTGATTGTGTCGAAGGCTGTCGTTGTGGAAGGGATTAAGGATGATGCAATGCCTACAGGGCGTGATGATTTACGTATTACCGTGCAGGCAGCGATTGGCAAAAAATGTGAGCGCTGCTGGATATATAGTAGCGAAGTTGGCAGCGGTGAAGTTCACCCAACACTTTGCAAACGTTGCGTGGATGCAATAAAATAAGTAAAAAAGAAAAGGACTGCTCTGAATGCCGGAGCAGTCCTTTTCTTAGGTGCATTATCTGTTGTTTTTAAAGAAAGATAAAGTTATATCTGGGAAGGAGGCATGACTTAAAACATCTTCCGTTGAAGCGTTCGGGAATCCTTTATCAGCCAGATCGGTGCGCAGTTTTTCCATTTGAGGTGGTATATCATCGGCTGGTCTGTTGTCAATTTGCGGAATATCGCCGACTATCATTTTTCTTGATTTTAGAATCAATTGGAGCCGGCGTACGGCCATATTTACCCAAAACCAAGTCTTTTACTTCACTGGGAATCAGTTTATACCGCCCTAGGGCAACGTTTAATACAGTCATGGAACCGACAATCTGGCTGGTTGGAGTAACAATAGGCGGATAACCAAGTTCTGCCCTGACAATAGGCATTTCCTTCAATAATTGAGGGTACTTACCTACTACACCCATTTCTTTCATCTGATTAAGCAGATTTGAAAGCATACCGCCGGGAATTTGGAAAGTCAGAACCTTTGGATCTATAGCAATATTAAGATTAAGATTAAAATCTTTGATTAAATCATATTTAACTTTTTTAAAATGATCGGCGAGATCGTGCAGAGCGACAATGTCAATGCTGGTATCGCGGGGACCTCCTTTAAGAGAAGCAACTAACGCTTTAGTACATGGTTGACTGGTTAATTCAGCAAACGGAGAGAGAGCCGTATCAATGATATCGACGCCTGCTTCAGCGGCCTTCAGATACGTCATATCTTCCATGCCACTTGTACAATGGGTATGCAGGTCAATAGGAACGGGAAGTTCTGCTTTGAGGATCCGAACAAGCTGCTCAGCTGCGTAGTGGCGCAATAAGCCTGCCATATCCTTTATGCAAACGGAATCAGCACCCATTTGTACTAATTCTTTGGCAAGTTTTACAAAATTACTGTCTTTGTGATAAGGACTTATCGTATAAACAATGCAGCCTTGGGCATGCGTACCTGCTGCTTTGGTAGCTTTCATAGCGCATTCAAGATTGCGCGCATCATTCAAGGTATCAAAAACACGTATTATGGAAACTCCGTTAGCTACAGAACGATTGACGAATTCTGTAACTATGTCATCAGCATAGTGATTGTATCCTAGGACGTTTTGCCCTCGCAGCAACATTTGAATGGGGGTTTTTTAGATATTTTTTTTAAATACGCAATCTTTCCAATGGATCTTCGTTCAAAAAACGCAAGCAAGCATCAAAGGTGGCACCACCCCAGGCTTCTATTGAATAGTAGCCAACATCGTCAAGTTGTTCTAAGTCAGGCAGCATATCTGTAATGCGCATTCTGGTAGCAGATAATGACTGGTGTCCATCCCGCAGCACGGTTTCTACTACTTTTAAAGGTTGATTTGGCATGATAACTTGCACCTCTTTCCTTGACTTTTTGTGTACTGCAAATTTAATAATATTTATTGTAACTTCTATTAAATTATATCATATACTGCTAACATTGTATACTGTATACAATTAATAAAAAACACTGCTCATTCACTGAAAATGCTATGTAAGTTTGAATTTTATTTTGCTGTATGAGGATTATTTTGACAATGTAGGTTTGTTACTAACTGCAGAATTTCCACTTGATTTAGATTTGTTGCTTACAGTTGACTTATCACCAGCAGTATCTTTTGTGCGTTCTTTGTCGCGTGTAGATTTAGAACTTGAATCAGAAGAAGCGGATCCAGATGAGGAATTTTTTTCCTTTTCTGTGATAGTTTCTTTTCCTTTAGTATTTTTAGATTTTTCTTGTTCTCTATCTTTTTTTACAGTAGCGCTTTTATCGCTTTTTTTGTTCTTTTTGTCATCTTTATTTTTTTGCTTGCTATTGTCAGTGTTTTTATCTACTGCATCAGATTGCCCATCTTTTTTCTCATCTTCTTTTTCATCATCTTTTTTCTCATCGTCCTGCTGTATTTCAGGTTCTTTAGGAATGATAACTCCCGGATTGATAAAGTCGCTGGCAGGCGTAGATGCCAGGGCACTTATCATGAAGTTATGCCAGATAGTTAACGGTTCCTCACTGCCGTACATGCGATTCATTGACCTGTTGGTATCATCGCCAACCCAGACGGCAGTGCATAAATTAGGAGTGAATCCAACAAACCATGCATCAACGTATGTGTCAGTGGTTCCTGTTTTCCCGGCAGCTGGACGTCCGATACCCATGCCTCTGGCAGTGCCAATTTTTAGGACATCTTCCATCATATTAACTGTCATATAGACTGCCCCAGCGTCTACAACACGCTTTGAGGTAGGTTCCTGCTCATATAGGACTTTACCATCGCGGTCAAGTATTTTTGTGACTGAAATGGGTTTATGGTATATACCGTTGCTAGCAAGGACAGCATAAGCGGCAGCTATTTCAAATGGGTTTACTCCCTTGCTTAATCCGCCTAAAGCCATTGCTAGATTGGCATCTGAGTAAACACCGGAATTTACAAGGGTGGAAATCCCCATTTTTTGGGCTAGATCAATTATATTATCAACTCCTGTTTCTCGGGCAACTTTTATTGCAGGTACATTTATGGAGTGAGCTAAAGCCGTGCGTAGACTGATTTTACCGTGCCATTTGCTATCGGAATTCTGCGGTTTCCATCCGGGAGAAAATTCTTCCTCTTTATCTTCAATGACACTGTTAGGAGTAAAACCATTCTGCATTGCAGCCAAATAAACGAAAGATTTGAAAGAAGATCCGGGCTGGCGTACTGCCATGGTTGCACGGTTGAATTTATCTTGACCGCGTCCTCCAATCATGGCCCTAACATATCCAGTATGGGGATCTATTGCTACCAGAGCCATTTGGGGCTGAGTAAGGCCATCACTGTCAGTATAATAATCAGGCAGATACTGAAGGCATGCTTCTGCGGCCCTTTGCATGTCCATGTCTATGGATGTATAAATTTTCAATCCGCCTTTGTAAAGGGCATCAGCACCCAATTCTTCAATTACTTTTTGTATGATAGAGTCAAAGAAATAGGAGCGGGGACTGCTATTCTGGCTGCTTGATTTTGAATAGGTCAGTTTTTCAGCTTTAGCCTTGGCAGCATCAGCTTCGCTTATAAAACCATATTTAGCCATCTGGTCAAGTACTACTTCCTGGCGCTCTTTGCTTTCTTTGGGATTTTCGAAAGGATTATAATAATTGGGGCTTTTCGGTATTGCCGCCAAAGTTGCCGATTCCGCAAGAGTAAGATTCTTGACATGTTTATCGAAATAATACATGGAAGCACTTTCTACACCATAGGCACCCTGACCGAAATATATACGGTTGAGATACATGGTAATAATTTCATCCTTAGTATATTTTTCTTCCAGATCTCGGGCGATAAAAGCTTCCTTAATTTTACGGCTGATGCTACGCTCCTGTGTAAGGAAAGCATTTTTTGCAAGCTGCTGTGTAATGGTGCTGCCGCCTTGGACTTCCTTGCCGCTAAGAGTAGATATCAATGCGCGCAAAGTTCCACGGTAATCAATACCACCATGTTCATAAAAACGGTTGTCTTCAATAGCTATAAATGCCTGCTGGGTATATTTGGGAATTTGATCTAAAGTTACAGGTATACGGCGTTCTTCTGACATGGTAGTATAGATGACGTTGCCGTTGCGGTCGTAGAACTGGGAAGCTGCGTTCGGAATCAGCATTTCATCCATATTATCGGGGGTGAAAAAGCCCGAGAAACCATATAATATTGAAGCGCCCATTACGACTACCGAGGTAATGAGAACTAGAATAAATTTAATAATCGCCAACATATTAACCTCTCATTTATATATTGGAGTAATTTCAGCAGTTTTAGAAAATTTCTAAAAAGCAGTTACGAAAATATTATAGCATTACTATATAAATTTGTCATTTTTATATTAATTAGACAAGTCGGTAGTTGTACCAGAGTAGTTCCAGCTCTCTAAAAAGCCTATGATTACTAAAGTGTTAAAAATGTTATAAAAAACATTAAAAAAACATAAAAAAAGTAGTTGACAACCTTCTAAAGAAAGAGA
>JAJQDY010000003.1 GCA_021201965.1 Phascolarctobacterium sp. | reverse complement strand
CTTGACTCTATTAAACTTTTACACGGATGTGTTCAACTTGCACTTGCAATTTTCGGAATTTGTCAATTTTTCGCAATATATGTCTAAAATCTTACAATGGAATCTGAGAAGTATGCCTAGGGCAAAAATAATACTTGAATTTATGACAAATTTATGATACATTATCCATGTTAATAATATAAAAGTATTTCGATATATCACTAAGGTATATCTGGATACTTTGCGGAACGAATTTTCCTGCTTGGAATGGGCTGCGGAACTGCACGGAAAGGCAGGAGGGGAAGGAAGAGGGGATTTTATGAAAAAATTTATTTCACTATTGTTGATGATCGTTATGGCATTAACGGTTTCGGCCTGCGGCGGCGGTGGCGGCGAGAAGAAAGAAGCTGCAAAACCTGACGCACAGAAGGCAGCAGCTCCAAAGGTTGATCGTTCTAAATACTTCATCACAGTACTTACCGGTCCTACCAGCGGCATTTATTTCCCGATTGGCGGTGCTTTTTCAAAAGTTGTCGGCGAAATGGGATATAAGACTTCCGCTGCGGCAACCGGAGCTACTGCTGAAAATATTAACGCCATTTTGACTGGTAAAGGTGAAATGGCAATCGCCATGTCTGACTCCGTTATTCAGGCAGTTGAAGCCTTCGGCGCTTATGAAGGAAAACCAAAGGCTACCGATCTGCGCGCATTGATGGGCTTGTGGCCGAATGTATGCCAGATTGTAACTACCAGAGACAGTGGCATTACTAAGTTTGAAGACATGAAGGGGAAACGCATAGGCGTAGGCGCCCCGAATTCTGGCGTTGAGCTGAACGCCCGTATGATGTTTGAAGCCCACGGCATGACCTATAAAGATGCTACGGTTGACTACCTGTCTTATGGTGAAGGCATTGACCAGATTAAGAACGGTCAGTGTGACGTTGCTTTCGTAACTTCAGGTCTCGGCAACGCTACCATCAAGGAACTTGGCACTTCTAAGGAAATCGTATTCGTTCCTGTACAGGGCGAACCTCTGAAGAAACTTATTGCAAAATACCCATTCTATACGGAATACAAGATTCCTAAAGAAACCTATGGTACGAAGGAAGATACCACTACCGCAGCTGTAATGAATATCATGATCATTGAAAAGAGCCTGCCGGACGAAGTGGTTTATGACCTTCTTGATGGTATTTACAGTGATAAGGGCCTTGAGACCATCGGCGCATCCCATGCAACCGCTAAAAAGGAAATTACCCCAGACACCGCATTACGTGGTATCCAGGGTACTTCTGTTGAACTGCATCCTGGCGCAGTTAAATACTACAAGGAAAAAGGTAAGCTGAAATAATCCAGAGTTTCCCCAGTGAAAAACATGTCAAAGAAGACATTAATAGCAGTAATTTTACTGTTCAGTGCTGCTGCTGCCAGCCTTTTTGGCTTGCAGCAGCTGTATTCAAATAAAAAAATCCTGCGCATTTATGATTATGAAACCAATAAAACCTATGTGAGTTATCCGGTGAAGACGGGTGATACGCTTTACTTCGGCTGGATCCATTCCTGGGAGAGAATTTCCTGGGATGAATGGTTCCATATACAATCCGACAATACTCTGGAACTTGACGCAATATCCTTTCCTGCTTTTGGCGCAGGGATTCCTGAAAATAAGGGAAAACGCACCCGAGTGGAAAAGGGACGTATCTACATGGAAGAAATAGGACAGACATTTTCTGAGATTGTCTGGATCAATTCAAACCTGTTTACACGCGAAATTAAGATAAATGAAGTTATCCTGACCAGTGGCAGTATCCTTCCGAATCATTCCCGATTGGTTTTGGTTATTGAGAAAATAGGTGCTTTTAATGACAGATATTGAAAAAAAGGCACTAAAAGGTCAGTTAGAAGAGGAGAAGCTGACTTTTGAAGTAGATGACGAAATGCAGGAAAAATCTGACGAAATTATTGAAAAGCTATACAAGGAAGCTACAACAAGGGCATTTTCCGGCACAATGAGAAAAATGTTTTTCGTACTGTGTCTCATTGTTTCCCTGTACCATCTGTATACTGCGACCTTTGGGCCGCCGCTTACATTGGTACACCGTTCCATTCACGTATGCATGATGCTGGTGCTGGCATTTCTCATGTATCCCATGTCCAATAAATCCAGTTTTACAACTCCATCTATTATAGACTGGATTTTAATAATACTCTCCTTTGCTACCCCTGTTTATATTATGACCAATTACCTGGGAGTAGTCGAAAGAGCAGGCAACCCGAGCACAACCGATATGCTCATGGCAACGCTGCTTGTTGTACTGGTTCTTGAAGCATCAAGACGTGTGAGCGGTTGGGCTCTCCCAGTTCTGAGTATTGTATTTATCATTTACGGACTTTTCGGGCGTAATATGCCTGGTATGTTCATGCACCGCGGCTATGACTGGATAGACCTTTCCAACCATTTTTTCGCCAATACCGAAGGAATTTACGGCACATCCGTAAACGTTGCCGCGAGTTATATTTTCCTATTCATCCTGTTCGGTTGCATAATGGGTAAAAGCGGCATGGGACAACTCTTTAACGATCTGGCATTATCTATTGCAGGACATACCCAAGGCGGTCCTGCGAAGGTTTCCGTATTTGCCTCGGGGCTTATCGGATCAATTAATGGCGCTGCCGTTGCCAATGTAGTTACGACCGGTGCTTTTACCATTCCATTAATGAAAAAGATCGGCTACACGAAGGAATTTGCCGGTGCCGTTGAATCGGCGGCATCTGTAGGTGGACAGCTTCTTCCCCCTATTATGGGTGCAGCAGCCTTCATCATGGCGGAAATGCTCGGCGTTAAATATTCAAACATTATCGTCTGGGCTGCAATCCCAGCATTACTTTATTACATTGGCGTAATCACCCAAGTACAGCTCAGGGCTTTCAAAGACGGGTTGCACGGCCTGCCTAAAGAACAGCTGCCTTCATTTAAAGCGGTAATAAAGAGCCGTGGGCATCTGCTGTTTCCAATATTCTTCCTGGTATACATGTTGTTCTTCTCCGGCACTACTGTCGTCTATTCGGCAGTACTCACCATCGTACTGACCATAATCGTGGCACAGCTTAGGGAAGGAACCCGCATGAGTTTTAACGATATCATAACTGCAGTTGCGGACGGTGCCAAACAGACCGTATCCGTGGCCATTGCCTGTGCATGTGTCGGCATTATTATAGGAGTATGCTCAAAAACAGGTTTCGGTCTTACCATGGCGAATACTATTATTGCCTTCGGTGGTACGAGCGTTTTCTTTACCATGATATTCACGATGGTTACCTGTATGATCCTCGGGATGGGACTTCCTTCAATACCGGCCTACATTATTACAGCTGCCATCGCGGTTCCGGCACTTTCTAAACTCGGCATTTTTCCTGCAGCGGCACATATGTTCTCCTTCTATTATGCGATGTTCGCTAATCTGACGCCGCCTGTTGCACTAGCAAGCTTTGCGGCAGCCGGACTTTCCGGCGGCGATCCCATGAAAACCGGGTGGGCTTCTGTAAAACTTGCCATAGCTGGCTTTATAGTTCCTTTCATGTTCGTTTTCTCGCCACAGCTTATGTTAATTAACACTACGCTGGCTGACGGCGTATGGACGGCGCTTTCCGCATGTCTGGGTGTATTCCTGCTGGCCGTCGCAGTTGAAGGATACTTTATGGCACCAGTGGGGGCGCTGGTACGCATAGTTGTGCTGACAGGCGCATTAAGCCTCATGTATCCTGATGTCGTAACCGATATCATAGGCGTTGTCACGCTGGCACTGTTGTACGTAGTACAGCGAAAAAAGGAAAAACTCTTACGGCGGTATAAATAAAAGCAAATTAATATAAGAACAGCCGGATTCAAAATCCGGCTGTTCTTATGCGCTGGGAAATAGTTAAAAAAATTTATTGAACTTAGACAAATATTGGTTAAATTAGTATATAATAAAAGCGTACAGAAATATTTGTGAGGTGAGTTATGAAAACAAAAATCACGGAACTCTTAAACATTAAATACCCGGTAATCCAGGGTGCTATGGCCTGGGCATCCGACGCTGTGCTTGCGGCTGCCGTATCAAATGCGGGAGGCGCGGGGATAATCGGCAGCGGCGGCCGTACTGTGGACTGGACAAGGGATGAGATCAAGAAGGCAAGATCATTGACCGATAAGGCCTTTGGTGTAAACGTAATGCTCATGGCTACAGACATTGATGATATGGTTGCCATGCTCTGCGAGGAAAAGGTTACATTCGTAACGCTGGGTGCCGGCAATCCCGTGCCTTTTATTGGAAAATTCCACAGTGCGGGAGTCAAGGTAATTCCGGTCGTTCCGAGCGTAAAGCTTGCCAAACGCATTGAGGAAGCCGGTGCCGATGCCATGGTAATAGAAGGTATGGAGTCGGGCGGACATATAGGCAAACAGACAACAATGGCCCTGATGGAAAACGTGCTGCCGCTGATTAAAAAGGTACCAGCTCTCGCAGCAGGCGGCATCTCCGACGGACGTGCCATAGCTGCAGCCCTGCTGATGGGTGCGGAAGGCGTGCAGATGGGATCACGCTTCCTTTTAACCACTGAATGTCCAGCGCATGTTAAGGCTAAGGAAGCCATTGTTAAGGCAACGGATACTGACAGTGCGGCAACTGGATTCAGCCGCAACATGGGTGTAAGGTGCCTTACCAACGCTTTTACCAGGAAATATACGGAAAAAGAAGTAAACGGTGCCCCGAACGAAGAACTTATGGCACTCGGTACGGGAACTAATAAACTCGGCATTATTGACGGCGACACGGAAAACGGTACTGTAATGTGCGGACAGAGCCTTAATGTTTTAAATGACATCCTTCCCTGTAAAGACGTAATGGAACGCCTCATGAAAGAGACGAAAGCGGCATTCGAACGTGCTGGAAAAATCGAAATCTAAAATAAGGACCGGTCTGCCAGTCCTTATTTATGGACAAAAGTAGTGGATATCTGCTATAATATTCATATGAATTTCGGCTTTTTTGTTGGAGGATGATTCTTGCGCAGAAAGGCCTTTTTTACTGTATAGGGATAATGAAGAAAGGAGAGCGGCGCTGCCGCGGGTGAAAAACATGAGCAGAAATGAACTGGTATACGTAATTAAACCGGCGGATCAGAACGAGGAGGCGTTAAAGAGCATCCTTTCACAGCACCATGAGATAAAATTCGTATCTCTGATGGGCGTGGACTTTGCGGGAAATGATACTGATGAAAAGATTCCCATTAAAATTTTCCTCAATGACGTTAATGATTTTCTGGAAGGAAGTGCGACTCAGACTGACGGCTCATCCGTCGTGCTGACCGGCATTGCGACCTTAAACAACGCCAGGGTCGACATGAAGGTGGACAGGTCTGTCAACTGGTATATAGATTACAACTACGAACATTTCGACCATGAGACTGGGAAGATGGTTGGAACACTTAGGATTCCCTGTTATCTCATCCATAACGGCAGTTACGTGGATTCACGGTCCATATTAAAACGCACGCTTGACTACATGGAAGCAGAGCTCATGAAAATATTCAAAGGGCGCAAGCCAATTGCCGGACTTGAGCATGTGGCCGGTAAGAAGATTGAAAAAATTATTTTCACCTGCGCTACGGAACTGGAATTCTGGGTTAAATCGCCGCGCGAGGATGCACCGATAGAAGCGCTGTCTTCCTCCCAGATGATGCAGGAGCAGTACTGGCAGAGGACACGCGGCAACGTGCGCACGGCTCTTGAAAAGAGCGTGCAGATGCTGGATCTTTATGGTCTGAAACCTGAAATGGGCCATAAGGAAGTCGGCGGTGTAAAAGGCCAGATTGACGCAACAGGCCATATGACCCACGTTATGGAGCAGCTGGAAGTGGACTGGGAATATAATAACGGCGTACAGGCTGCGGACAACGAACTTCTTGCCCGCACCATAATCAAAGAAGTATTCCGCATAAATGGTCTTGACGTATCCTTCCAGGCCAAACCGATCCCTGGTGTTGCCGGCTCCGGCGAACATACACACGTAGGGATTGCCGCAAAAATGAAAAACGGCAAAGTCATAAATCTTTTCTCACCGAAGAACCTGCACGAGGATTTCCTCTCAGCCATAGGCTACGGCAGTCTCATGGGCATCTTAAAGAATTATGAGGTAATAAACCCAATCGTGTCCTGTACCATAGATTCCTTAAACAGGCTGAAACCCGGCTTTGAAGCGCCAGTCTGCATAGTAACGTCTCTTGGCCTGACTCCGGATAATCCCTCCCGAAACAGGACCATCTTGGCAGGACTAATCCGTGACCTTGATAATCCAAAGGCCACTCGCTTTGAAATGCGTTCGCCGAACCCATATACTAATACATATATCGCCCTTTCCGCATTTTATCTTGCCGCTCTTGACGGTATCAGGGCCTGTGTAAAATCTGGAAAAACCTTAAAGGAACTTGAGGCCGAAATATCCAAAAAGGCAGGTACAAAAGGATTCTACCTTGAAAAGGACCGTGAATACCGCACGGAAAAGGACGTCTTTGAGGACTTTACCCCAGAAGAGCGGGAAAAACTCTTCGGAAGACATCCGGCAACGGTATGGGAAAATTTAAAGGCTTTTGGCAAATATCCCGAGAAAGTGGCAGTTCTCACGGAAGGCGGCATCCTGAAGGAAGAATACCTGAAATCATTCATGGAAGGTGCACTTATCCGCTGGAGGACAGAACTTTTGACAAGGCTCATCCCTGAAAACAACCATGCAGTTATTGCTATGAAGCCACTGCATTCTCCTGAAAACAGTACTGATTGTGACCTCGCCTACTGGCATAAGATCCAAGCCCTCAGGGTAAAACTGGCCAAGGATTCCTTTGAAGAGCCAAGTTTTTTCAGTCGCATCAAGAAGGCCATTGCCAACCACGACTACGATACCGCCTCAAAACTTCAGGTTGAAATGCTGGATATGATGGAGGAACTTCTCGCCCTGCACCACGATTACCGGCAAAATATTATCGACTGATAAAAAAATATTGTACTTCAGGGAAAATGGTGGTAATATAAGAGAACCGAAATTTCTTTAGGGTGAGGCACAATGATTAAATACAGATCCGCTAATTTCAGTGATGTGGAGAACATGCATAAACTCGTGAATGATTATGCGAGGGAAGGCCTTATGTTGCCAAGATCCCGCAACAGCATCTATGAAAACCTGCGGGATTACATTGTTGCCGTGGAAAATGACCGTCTGGTCGGCTGCGGCGCTCTGCATTTCATCTGGGACAGATTAGGGGAGATAAGGTCCCTTGCCATTGCTCCTGAAAAGAAAGGTACGGGCATAGGTAGGAAAATTGTGGAAATGCTCGAAGAAGAGGGTATAAAATTGGGTGTAACGGTATTCTTTGCCCTTACCTACCAGCCGGGATTCTTTTCGAAATGTAATTACGTAGAAACGGAGAGGGATAAACTTCCTCAGAAGGTATGGAAGGAGTGCGTATACTGCCCCCAATACCCATATTGCAACGAAATTGCTTTTGTTAAGGCTATGAGTTGATTACGATCGTTAATGAAAACTGTAAATATAATCGTGATGACCTTAACCAATACGCAAAAAGCAGACTATGATCGTTTATAGAATAGTAATTTCCATAAACCGGATCATCAGAATTAATTGATGGTCCGGTGTTTTTATATTATAAACCAGTAGCATATTTAAATTCTGATGAACCAGAAATTTCTTATTTTTAATCAGTAAATGCGCACTTACGCTTTTTTGTATAGCCGCACTTTTGTATACTTTTTCTGCTTTTACAAGTCTTTTCAAATTTATTACAACCAGGATTTTCAATTTTCTTCGACAGGTGATACACATTTTAGCTAATTGAAAGCAACTTTTCATTATGATAAACTATAAATAATAGGTATTGTGATTTACTCAATATTGATGGTAATAATTAGAAAAAGGAGTGTTCTTATTATGGAAAATGCCGTGCTGCTTGCCGTAAAAAATAGTGTTGCAACAATTACCCTTAACCGTCCTCAAAGTCTTAATTCCATGAATGATGCCCTCATTGATGAGCTCCATGAAGTACTGTGTAAGGTTGAAAAGGATGCTGAAATAAAATGTGCCGTACTTACCGGGAACGGCAAGGCATTCTGCGCCGGGGGCGATCTGCCTTTCCTTGAAAGCATTGATACCATTGCAGGGAAAAAAGCATTCATTGCCAAGGTGGGAGCAGTTGCCAAGCGTATTACTGCCATTGAAAAGCCTTTTATCGCTATGGTGAACGGGGTGGCTGCAGGAGCAGGGGTCAACCTAATGCTGGCCTGTGATCTCATTTATGCCACCGATAAAGCGCGTTTTGCTCAGAGTTTTGCCAAAGTGGGGCTCATTCCTGACTGTGGGGGACTATATTTTCTTCCCAAATGTATAGGGGTTCATAAGGCCAAAGAGCTTATGTTTACCGCAGATTTGATAGATGCAGCTACGGCCGAAAAAATAGGAATGCTGAACCACGTATGTGAAGATGGTAAACTGGAGGATGCAGTATATGCAATGGCAAAACGCCTAGCTGAAAGTGCACCGTTATCCATCGGGCTCATAAAAAAATACCTTAATAATACCGCCCTAATACTGGACGATGTGCTTACCATTGAAGAAACTACTCAGTCTCTCCTTATGGGCTCTGAAGATTGCAAAGATGGGATAACCGCATTTAAGGAAAAACGCAATCCCACATTTACTGGAAAATAATTCATAGCCGATGCAGAACCCTTCGCGGGTTCTGTTTTATTTTTCCCAATAATAGTGTATAATTTGAATGTTAGAATGTATTTTGGAGATTATATTTCTGATGCTGGATCTTGGCTCACTGATATATAGAATACCGGCGCTTCTTTTCGCCATTACCATACACGAATATGCCCACGCTCAGTGTGCAGACAGTCTGGGCGATCCTACACCGCGCTTTATGGGGCGGTTGAGTTTTAATCCACTGTCCCATCTTGATCCTATCGGTGCGCTGCTCCTTGTCATAGCAGGATTCGGTTGGGCAAAACCAGTTGTCATTAATCCATCGAATTTCCGTAACCGCAGAGAAGACATGATAAGGGTCGCACTTGCAGGGCCTGGGTCGAATCTATTGCTCTGCTTTATGGCGGCGTTCTTAAGTGCCGTTATGAATAAGTTCGGTTTGCTTTCAGACGGGGTACATGCAATCCTTTTCTGGATACAGCGCTATAACGTGTGGTTTGCATTTTTTAACCTCATTCCCATACCTCCTCTTGATGGGTCAAAGTTCCTTCTTGAACTTCTGCCTGCATGGACGGCCTACAAGTTAGAATATTTTATGGGCCGGTATGGCTTTTTTATTCTGATAGCACTCGTATTTGCAGGTGTAGTAAGTGCAATCGTGAATCCTTTTGCTAAGGGTTACATGGTTCTCGTAAACAGCATTTTAGGCATTTTCTTCAAATAATCTATAAAGGGGTTTTCTTGATGAACAAAGAAAGAATCTTCAGCGGCATGCAGCCTTCCGGACGATTCCATCTCGGCAACTATATGGGGGCCCTCGGAAACTGGGTAAAACTGCAGCATGACTATGAGTGTATATTTTCTATAGTCGATCTACACGCACTCACGTCGTCTTATGCGGATACGTCACAGCTGCAGGAAAACATCAGGGAAATGGCTATTGACTGGCTGAGTGCAGGACTTGACCCGGAAAAGAACATTATTTTCGTCCAGTCACATGTAAAGGAGCATGCCGAGCTTGCCATGCTCCTTGGAATGATTACGCCTCTGTCATGGCTGGAGCGGGTACCGACCTATAAAGATAAGATCCAGAACTTGAGTACTCAGGGCAAGGATCTTAGAACTTACGGATTTCTCGGCTATCCGGTGCTTATGGCCGCGGACATAATTTTATATAAGGCTACCCGTGTGCCTGTGGGGGAGGATCAGTCTGCACATCTTGAACTTACCCGTGAGATGGTCCGCCGGTTTAATTACATTTACAATAAAGAGGTATTCCCTGAACCCCAGGCAGTTTATTCAAATGCTAAGGGGTTACCGGGAATAGACGGGCGCAAAATGTCAAAATCATATGACAATACTATTCCTTTCGGTGCGTCGCCTGAAGAAGTGGAAGCTAGGATAAAAATGATGATAACCGATCCTCAGCGTATAAAAAAGATAGATAAAGGCAATCCTGACATATGCATAGTCTACCAGTTCCAGAAGGTGTTTAATACAAGTGAAGTGGAAGATATCGAAAGGAAATGTCGTGCAGGTGAAATCGGTTGCGTGCAGTGCAAGAAAATACTGGCAGAAAAAATGAACGTTCTACTTGCGGATATTCATTTAAGGCGTGAGGAACTGTCGCGGAAACCAAATTATATCAGGGAAGTCTTGGAACATGGGGAGAAGCGTGCCCGTGTAATTGCCGAAAAGAATATGGCTGAAATAAAAGCGGCCATGAATGTTTTCTGATGCAAGCATTATCACTTAAACTTATTGCATTTGAAGGTCCTCTAGATCTTCTTTTGCATCTTATAGAAAAGAATAAAATTGATATTTATGATATTCCGATTGTTTCCATAACAGAACAGTACATTGCTTATCTAAAAGCGATGGAAGAGTTTGATATGGAAGCGGCCAGTGATTTTCTTATTATGGCGGCTACGCTTCTTCAGATAAAATCGCGCATGCTGCTGCCGAAATTGCCTGTGGCTGAAGGAGAAGACGACGCTGATCCCCGCCAGATGTTAGTAGAAATGCTGGTTGAATACAGGAAAATCAAAAGCGCAGCTGAAGAACTGCTTCTTATGAAAGAAGCGGCAGATAAAATGATTTACCGGTGTCATTCCTTCATCGACGAGACGGATATTATTTTCCCAAAATATAACGCTAGTCATCTTCTGCTTGCACTGACGGATATTGTCCGCTCGGAAGAAATTCCGACGGCCTACATCGAAGCGCAGGCCTTTAGTGTTCAGGAAAAAATGGCGGATATCATGCGGCTTCTTTCTGCCAATAAAAAGAAGGGTATAGTATTGAGCGATCTTCTCTTTACTGGTACAAGACATGAAAAAGTAGCTGTTTTCCTTGGTGTACTGGAACTTTTAAAACTGGGGCTTGTGTCTATAAACCAGTCCAAGCAGTTTGCCCCCATCTATATTTTCACAAGACAGGAAGTATCATAATATGTACTACAATCATCTTACAGGTGCGCTCGAAGCACTTTTATTTGCTTCAGGAGACGCGCTTTCCGTGGCAAAGATTGCGGAACTCATGCATATTGAAAAACCGCAGGTGTGGGAACTAATCACTGGCCTTTCCAAAGAGTATGAAGCCGAAAACAGAGGACTTACCATACGGGAAGTAAATGGTGGCTACCAACTGGTTACAAAGCCAATATATATTGAAATGCTTAGCCAGCTTAAAATCACTAGAGAAATAAAGCTTACGAATGCGGCGATGGAAACCTTGGCCACAATAGCATTCAAGCAACCAGTGACAAAGGCTGAAATAGAAGCCATCCGTGGAGTTAAGGCCGACAGTGCACTAAATACTCTGCAGGAACTTGACTTGATAACTGAGGCTGGAAGAAAAAAGGCGCTAGGTAATCCAATACTCTATGCAACTACGGAAAAATTTCTCACTGTTTTCGGACTGGATTCCCTTGAAAGCCTGACTATGCCGAAACTGCTAAACACGGTATGATTTAGGAAGAATAAAAGGAAACCTATGGAAAAACGTTTGCAGAAAATCCTGGCGGAAGCAGGTATAGCCTCACGACGGGGTGCAGAAAAAATTATAACCGCTGGCCGCGTTAAGGTAAATGGCCACTTGGTAACTGAACTGGGAAGAAAATTTGATTCTAGCGCCAATATTACTGTTGACGGCAAAAGAATAGTTGGCGAAAAAAAAGTTTATTATGTTTTCAATAAGCCCCGGGGCGTAATTACTACAATGTCAGATCCTGAGGGGAGGCGCACGGTAGCGGATTATTTAATTAATCTAGATGGAAACCTTTTCCCTGTAGGAAGGCTTGATTACAACACGGAAGGCCTGTTACTTATAACCAATGACGGGGATCTAGCCCAGAAACTTATGCACCCGAGCAATGAGATAAAAAAGACTTATGTCGTTAAAGTTCTTGGGATTCTTCCCGAGGAAAAGCTGGATCTTTTACGCATTGGCGTAAAGCTCGATGACTGGCTTACTGCTCCTGCAATTGTCAATCTTCTAGAATACAATCATGAACGTAATTATACAGTTTTTGATATTATCATCCACGAAGGCCGGAATCTCCAGATCCGTAGGATGTGCGATTTTTTAGGTTTTCCAGTAAGTAATCTTAAACGCATTAAACTTGGGCCCTTAAATTTAAACAATCTTAAAAGGGGGAAATTACGCCGCTTAAGCGAAAGTGAAATATATCTCCTGAAAGGCTGCGTACAATAATGAATGTTCTAATAATCGGCGGAGGGGCAGCAGGTCTTCTTGCAGGCATTGCCGCAGTAGAAAACAGCACCGAGCTCATCATATTAGAAAAAATGGAAAGGCCCGGTAAAAAGATGCTTATCACTGGTAAGGGCCGTTGCAATATAACCAATATCAGCGATATTGATGATTTCATAAGAAACATCCCTGGTAATGGAAGGTTCCTGTACAGCGTTTTAAGACGCTTCACCAATGCGGATATGATAAATCTCCTTGAAAAAAACGGTCTTACCACAAAAGTGGAACGCGGTGGCAGAGTTTTTCCAGTAAGCGACCGGGCAGACGATGTAGTAAAGACGCTGGTGAAGATTTTTACTGCCCAAGGTGGAATTTTTAGAACGTGTGTTAAGATAAAGAAAATCATCACTGAAAATGGGAAGTTTTCAGGCCTTAATACGAACAATGGTTTTTCAAAGGCGAAGCGGCAGTCCTAGCTGCAGGCGGGACGTCTTATCCTTCCACCAGCAGTGATGGTGACGGTGCTAAACTTGCTAAAACGGCAGGGCACACCATTATAAGACTTCATCCAGCCCTTGTTCAACTTGTCAGCAGTTTTCCCTATATAGATATGCTCCAGGGGCTTTCCCTGCGAAATGTAAGAGCCTTTCTTAAAACAGAGATGATAAGCTTGTCACTGAAGATTTCGGAGAAATGATTTTTACCCATTGGGGACTTCCTGGTCCCATGGTGCTCTCTTTGAGCAATTATGCTATAAGAGCTCTGGAAAAGAGGAGGACAGTAAAGTTTGTCGTTGATTTAAAACCTGCACTCACGAGGTAAAAACTTGATGCAAGAATCCTCCGTGATTTTGAGCTTTACAGCCGCAAAAAACTTATAAACGGTATGAAAGATTTGATGCCCCAGCGTCTAATACCCGTGATCTGCGATGTGGCAGGTGTTGATAAGGATAAACCAGTAAACCAGGTTTCTAGGTAAGAGCGCCGTGTACTTACCGATACATTAAAAAATTTTACCGTGCCAGTCACAGGATCTCGCCATCTTGCAGAAGCCATTGCCACCGCAGGCGGGGTATCTGTAAAGGAAATAAACCAAAAAGCCATGGAATCTAAAATTATAAAAGGACTTTATTTTGCCGGGGAAGTAATTGATGTGGATGGTTTGACGGGAGGATTTAACTTACAGGCAGCATTTTCCAGCGATTATGTGGCGGGAAAAGTTGCATCTGAAAAGGATTGATGTCAAGTGTTTAAGGAAAATTTTGTCGTTGCCATTGACGGACCGGCGGGTGCCGGTAAAAGCACCGTTGCAAAATTAGTAG
>JAJQDY010000072.1 GCA_021201965.1 Phascolarctobacterium sp. | reverse complement strand
GCCTAATGTTACTGCTGATGCGGCAGGACTCTGTTTGAAATCTGGTAATGCGGTTGTTTTAAAGGGCGGTAGCGAAGCGATGCAATCAAATATTGCCATCACAGATATTTTGAAAGCAGCAGCAGAAAAGGCAGGCATTCCTAAAGGGGCTGTACAGTTTATTGATACCAGCGATCGTGAGGCAGTAAGCAATTTAATTCATATGAATGGGCTGGTGGATCTGGTTATTCCAAGAGGCGGTGCGGGTCTTATTAAAACCGTAGTAGAAAATGCCTCAGTCCCGGTAATAGAGACTGGTGCCGGTATTTGCCACACCTACGTGGATGCTTCTGCGGATATTGAAATGGCTGTGAATATAGCTTTAAATGCCAAAGTACAGCGTCCTGCAGTCTGTAATGCCATGGAGACACTTTTGGTACATAAAGATGTGGCAGACCGCTTTATGCCGGTAATGCTGGACAAATATTTTGCAGCCGGAGTGGAAATATGCGGAGATAAAATAGTACAGTCCTATAGCGAAAATGTACTGACAGCGCAGGAGGAAGACTGGGCGACAGAATATGATGATCTATGTCTATCGGTAAAAATAGTTGACAGCCTTGAAGAGGCTATGGAACATATTGCCCGTTATGGGACAAAGCATAGCGAGTGTATAGTAACCAGGGACTGTTTGAATGCTGAGATATTCCAGCAGAAAGTGGATGCAGCGGTCGTTTATGTCAATGCCTCCACTAGATTTACTGATGGCTTTGAATTTGGCTTTGGTGCAGAAATTGGTATAAGTACTCAAAAAATACATGCTCGCGGGCCTATGGCTTTGCCTGAACTGACTAGTATAAAATACCTTGTTAACGGCAATGGGCAGACAAGAGGCTAAAAATACCTGAAATATTTGTGAATAACAGAGACATCTAGTTTTTTTTGGAAAAGTGCAGGAAATTCATTTTTATTTTATATATTTATTTTACGTAAGGTATATGCTTTACAACTTTTTTTGGTATAACATATAGGCTATATAATTAATAGCAGAATCGTGGAGGGACAATATTTGGAAGAACTTTATCGCGAGGAATCTTCAACAAGCGTGGACAGAAAAATTGTGGCAGCCCTTGTACTGCTGGTAATAGCCGCTTTCCTTTATGATGAAAGTGTTAATTATTATAATAGCGGTCGTATTAATATTATGAGTTGGGGAATGTATTTATGTTTCTTGGGACTATGGATATGGCGTGTAGCTTTTGACTATACGTTAATTCTCTACCGCGACAGGAAACTGAAAGTTGTAAGCCACGGGCTTGGCATTATAAACCGCAGTTATGTAGTTGATTTAACTCATACGGAAAGTTTTACGAATCGATATGTAAAAAGCTTTTTCCGCAAAACCAAAATCAGTCACTATATCCATAGGTATAATTCGCTGGATTCTAATCAGCAGCGGCTGCTGGTATTTACAGAAGGTAAAAATAACAACAAGCTGGCAGGATTGCTTTTTAAGGCGAGCGATGAATTTGTACGTCAGTTGAAGCGGCAACTGCCGGACAAATATATTGAGTTATGAAATAAGAATGTGAATGTTATAGGTGAGGATGAGAAAATGGAAGAGTTGGAAGCTGTATCGTCAGCTGCGATATGCAACAGGCTAATTCAGGTTTTCATAGTGTCTTTTTTCTATATTTCCCTGATAGCCAAAATTGTAGGGCAAGAAAATAAAGCCAAATGGTTTCGCCGGCGCACCAAGTATACATTTTTTAACCGGCGTGGAACTTTAGGAGAGTATGTCCATTTTGGCTATCCAATCTGCTGGCAGGGACTGGTAGTATTTTTTGCTATTTACGGTGTCATTTTTGGTTTAGGATTTTGGTATGTATTTGTCTATAGCTATTGAGGGGAGAGCTATATGGCCGAGATAAAAGGTATTGTTACGAATGCTCAGGGTGAAAGAGCTCAGGTAAAAATTGATAAAACAAAAAGCACAATAAAAAATCTTCCGAAATACCTAGACTGCTGGAATCCTGTAAATGCCAAGCCTGGCAATAATGTTGGCATCGAATACCAGGAACTGGAAAAGCGCAAAGCACAAGCTATCATTTATGGGTTGCCCGTTATAGGTGTTATAGCTGGGGCAGCTTTTGGCAATGGTATTGCTATTTTCTTTCGCTTGGAAAAATTGCCCTGTATCGTCGTCGGAGGTATTATATGGTTTTTGTTAGCTTTTAATTATATCCATATTTTTAAACGTGATGCCGTACGCGGCGGCCGCCAACCAGTAATTACGGAGATTGAAGTACCAAAGATGGTTATTGACACTGACAATAATCAGGTTAGTGATTAGAGGGTCATTATGCAGGTGATTTTGGCTTCGGCTTCTCCGAGGCGTCTAAGATTGTTGCAGAATATAGGTTTTGATGTGAAAGTGCATCCTGCTGATTTCGTGGAAAGCAGTGGCGGGACAGAACCTCCTGAGAAAACAGTACTTGCCAATGCTTTTGGCAAATGTCAGGCAGTATGTGCAGTTTGCGGAGATAATGTACCTGCTGTTGCTGCCGATACTGTAGTTGTGATAAATGGAATGATTTTAGGCAAACCTGACGGGAAAGAAGCAGCTGTAGAAATGCTAAGATTACTTTCGGGCAGGGAGCATAGGGTGTTGACGGGGGTATCTGTAGGATACAGAGGGAAAAAGCTGACTAATGTCTGCGAAACGAGAGTATTTTTCAGGAATTTGGCTGAAAATAAAATAACTGCGTATGTTGCTACAGTAGAACCGCTTGATAAAGCGTGGGCATATGGTATTCAGGGCAAAGGTGCTCTGCTAGTTGAAAAGATTGATAGTTGCTATAATAATGTTGTGGGATTGCCTCTTACCTGTCTTTATTTAATGTTTGAAAAACTAGGAGTAAATGTGGAGGGACAGCAGTAATCTTCGATAAAAAATATGAGGATGTTTTATAGGAGGATAGCAAGGAAATGAGTTTTAATTTCCCCAATATAGGATTTTTTGATAATATGTCTAGTGATATGGGCGTAGACTTGGGGACGGCGAATACATTAGTACACTGTAAAGGTAAGGGTATTATTATTTCTGAACCGTCAGTGGTTGCTGTGGAAAAAGGTACTAATGAGGTTCTTGCAATTGGAGCAGAAGCAAAGAGGATGATTGGGCGTACACCTGGAAATATTGTTGCCATCCGTCCCATGAAAGATGGGGTTATTGCAGATTATGATATTACCCAGTCTATGTTGAAGCATTTTATAAAAAAGGCTATGGGAAACAGGAGTTTTATACGTCCCCGTATCCTTGTAGGTGTTCCTTCCGGCGTTACCGAAGTAGAAAAACGTGCGGTAATTGATGCTACTATTGAAGCAGGGGCAAGAGAAGCTTACTTAATAGAGGAACCGATGGCAGCAGCTATAGGAGCCGGGCTGCCTGTACAGGAGGCCACTGGCAGCATGGTAGTAGACATTGGCGGTGGGACTTGTGAAGTGGCAGTTATTTCTTTGGGTGGCATAGTTATCAGCTGCAGTGTGCGTACTGGCGGCGATGCCATTGACAGTGCTATAGTCAGATATATTCGCAAAACCTTTAATATGCTGATTGGTGAGCGCACTGCCGAGAATATTAAAATTGAAATTGGCACTGCAATGCCGGTACCTTCTCCCCAGGAAATGGAAGTCTGCGGAAGAGATCTTTTAAGTGGTTTGCCGAAAAATATTGTTATAACCGCAAATCATGCTTGCGAAGCGGTTGAAGAACCTGTAGGCATTATTATAGATGCAGTGAGAAATGCACTTGAGCGTACGCCGCCTGAGTTGTCCGCTGATATTATGGATAGAGGTATCGTTATGACTGGTGGATCATCTCTGCTGCGTAATCTGGATAAATTGCTTGCAAAGGAGACGGGTATGCCGGTATATGTTTCTGATGAAGCATTAAATTGTGTCGTGTTAGGCACTGGTATTGCTGTTGAGCATGTTGATACTTATAGAAAAGGATTCATAGCTTCCAGATAAATAAAAATATATTTAAAGGTAACAGCATGAGTAAAAGAAAATTATTGTGCATATTGTTTGCACTAATTATGATCGCGATGATTGCTTTGGCTGTAGCAGGTAGAAGCCGTTTCCCTGTGGTTAATAAGGCTGTTGCCGCAATTGTACTGCCAGTAGAAAACGCTATAAATTATTTGGGAAGGGTAGGAGACGTGGCAGGAGACGGTATGCGCAGTTTACGCAGTTATTGGCGGGCTTTAACAGTTTTGCAGAGCGAAAACGAACAACTGAAAAAGGATAATGACGAATTGCGTTATGCTAATCTTGCTACGGCTGCCATCTATGCTGAAAACCATCAACTGCGTGAATTGCTTGCCTACAAAGAGACGCATGAGGACCAGATTACTGTAGCTGCTAGAGTCATTGCCCGTAATTTTGGGGATTTACATGAAAGCCTGTATATTAATGCTGGGGAAAATAAAGGGCTGCGGCGTGAAATGGCTGTAATAAGTAACGGAGCCTTAGCAGGTGTTATAGATGAAGTTTATGGCGGCTATGCAAAGGTGTTGCTTATTACATCGCCCAGATGCAGAATAGGTGGCCGAGTGCTGCGTGCATCATCTAGGGCTGTCGGCATTACCACTGGCAATGGATCAATAGATGGCATGTTGCTTATGGAGCATATTTTCCGTGAAGCAAGTATTATGAAGGATGATATTATTGTTACCAGTGGATTTGGAGGTAACCATCCGGATAATATTTTGATAGGCAAAGTCATATCCGCACGATTAGATAGTGTGGGACTCTTGCAAGAAGCAGTAATAGCACCATCAGCTAATATTGATAATATTGAGCAGGTCCTGATTGTAACAGGATTTACGCCGGTAGAAAAAATTGATATAAACGATTGTGGAGGACAGGCAAAATGAGGAAACTGATTTGGCCCGTCCTGTTTCTCTTATTATTGCTTATACAGGGAGCAGTTTCAGTTTTTTTTATGGGCTGGCTGACATTTGATCTGCCGTTTTTGGCACTATATACTTTCTCTTTACTGTATGGAGAAAATTACGGCGCGGCGGCAGGTATTTTTGCAGGTTTTTTGCAGGATTCTATGACTACGGGAATCTTTGGATTCCATATGCTTACCCGCAGTATTTTAGGTTATTTAATAGGGCTGGCGAAGGATAAAATTTTTAAGGATAGATTTTTTTATCATATTATTTCCACAGGTTGCTGTTCTCTATTTATACGTTTCTGTTTCTGGTGGGTTGAATTTATGCGTACTGGAGGACAATGGAAGATTCTGCATGATTTTCTGTATGATACGGTTGGTTATTGTGCGGGAAACATGTTGCTTGCCTATCCTGTAGCCTGGCTTGTACGAAAAATCTACAAATGGGTTTGTGCTGAGAACATTGAATATTGATTTCTGGAAAGGGGGATGCACATGCTGAATAGATGCCATATGAGCCGTTTACGGAGCATGTTTTTGCTGTGCATCCTTTTATTTGCAGTGCTGGTAGGACGGATAGCATATCTGCAGTTGTGGCGTAGTGAGTATTATGCTGAACAATCGGATGAAAATCGGCTGCGCCAGTCAAGAATTATTGCCCCTAGAGGTCTAATTTTGGACAGTTCTGGCAGGGAACTGGTAAATAATCTGCCTGGTTATGCTGTTGCGTTGCAGAAACAACGCAGTTATAATTCGGATCTTTTGGAACGGCTCAGTGTGCTGCTGGAAATGCCGGTTGATGACATAAAAGAAAAGATTACGGCCAGTGCTAATTATTCCGATCCGGCTTTATTAAAAAGTAATCTTTCTACCGAGCAGCTTACCAAAATAGAAGAGCAGCGCAGGAATATGCCGTATTATGTGATGCTGGAAATCAGACCGATCCGTAACTATGTGTATAATGATCTTGCAGTTCATGCATTGGGATATGTTGGTGAAGTCAGCGAGTACGAAATAGAACACGGACTTTTTAAGAATGCAACATTGGGAAGCATTGTAGGCAAAGCAGGCTTGGAGAAAAGCTATGACAGTATTTTGCGAGGAGAAGACGGGACTCTCGCAGAGGAAGTAGATGTTGCAGGAAATGTAGTGCGGCATCATAATGCTATGCATCCAACTCCAGGAAAGAACCTGCAGCTTACTATTAATTTTGATTTGCAGATGGAAATGGAAAAATTTATTGATGCGCATTTATGGTCTCTGCGTGCCAGTGGGAAGGCACCTGATGCATATGCAGCGGCGATGGTTGCCATAGATCCGAGAAACGGAGCAGTGCGGGCCCTTATAAGCCGGCCTAATTACAATCCTAATCTTTTTGTGCAGGGCATTTCATCAAAAGATTGGAACAATATAAATAATAATCCAGATTATCCGATGAGCAACAGAGTAATAGAGGGAGAATATCCGCCGGGATCAACATTTAAGATCGTTACGGGTTCCGCTGCATTCGAACTTAATAAGGTAACCCTGTATGAGCGTATTTATGACGGTGGATACCATCCTCTCGTGCCGACTATGGGAAATGCTGGAGGAGAGGTTTTAGGATGGCTGAGTTTTGTTTCCGGGCTTGCTCAGTCGGATAATGTATATTTTTATGAGTTGTCTTATAGGACTGGTATAGATAATATTGCAAAATATGCTAGAATCTATGGGTTTGGTGAACCAACGGGTATTGATCTTGATGATGAAAGCAAAGGACTTGTAGCATCAAGACAGGTAAAAAAGGAACTTTGGAACGAGGAATGGCGATTGGGAGATACGTTCAATGCGGCTATAGGTCAGGGCTTTAATCTTGCGACGCCATTGCAGCTTGCTGTAATGTTAGGCTGTGTGGCCAACGGAGGAATTAAATATCAGCCGTATTTGGTGGAAAAGATTTTAAATCCTGATGGTAGCGATTTTACTAAACCAAAAAGGGCAGAGGGAAAGCATATTGATGTATCTCAGCAGACGCTGGACTATATGCAACTTGGCATGAGTGCCACAACACGGGAAGGCGGAACGGCATATTATTTTGATGCTCTGCCAAAGAAAATAGCTGGCAAGACCGGTACGGCTGAGAATTCTCACGGACGCGATCACGGTCTGTTTGTGGCCTACGGACCATTAGAAGATCCTGAACTCGTTGTGGTAGCGGTCGTAGAGCGGGGCGGCTTCGGCTCAATATCAGCGGGACCCATAGTTTATAAGTGCTTTGAGGAATATTTCCGTGAGAAAAGTGAAACGCCGGCCGACGGCAAAGAAAACGGCAAATAGAATGCGGATAGGAAAGAAAGGAAGCGTGCTGTGGAACTTAGGCGGACTTTACGCAATTTAGACTGGTGGCTTATATTAGCAACTTTGATGTTGATGACATATGGTCTGGTACTTATTTACAGCGCGATCCATACTTTTGTTGTTGAAACAGGGCGGAGCTGGCATATGTGGCGCCAGATGATATTTATGGCAGTTTCTATAATCGTAGCAGCATTTTCCCTTCGTTTTGACTATAGAATGCTTAAAAACTATACCAAGCAGTTATATATTGTTAATTTGGTCCTCTTGATAGTGGTAATGCTTTTCGGCCATGCACAGTTGGGAGCCCAACGTTGGATACAGATCGGTCCTCTTTCTTTCCAGCCTAGTGAATTCTCTAAGATTATTCTAATCATCTGTCTGGCTGCTTTTATAGAAAAACGCCTTGAGTGGCTAGAGACATTTAAGGATTATCTGCCTGTATTTGCTTATGTATTAGTGCCATTTATATTAGTCATGAGGCAGCCTGATCTTGGCACGTCACTTACGTTTATTGCCATATTGCTTGGCATGATTTTTATAAGCGGTTTTAAATATAAGTGGTTCTTAGGATTGGGAGTTACTTTTCTTGCCCTGATGCCAGTTTTCTGGAGGGTTTTAAAGGACTATCAGAAAAACCGCATACGCGTTTTTCTAGATCCGGAACTTGATCCTTTCGGCAGTGGATATCATGTCATCCAGTCGAAAATTGCTGTCGGCAGTGGCGGTCTTTTCGGAAAAGGTTGGCTGGAAGGAACACAGAGCCAGCTAAATTTTTTGCCGGAAAACCATACGGATTTCATTTTTGCCGTAGCAGGAGAAGAATTTGGTTTTGTCGGCACAATCCTTTTGATTCTTCTTTATCTCATTATAATTTGGAGAGGTATTGTCATTGCCCTTAATGCAGATGATGATTTCGGGACCTTATTGGCAATTGGGATAACATCAATGTTCATGTTTCATATTGTGATAAATATAGGCATGACAATAGGTATTATGCCGGTTACAGGCGTACCACTGCCGTTTTTAAGTTATGGTGTCAGTTCACTGCTGACTAATGTAGGACTGATAGCCCTTTTGCTGAATATTAAAGTTCAGGATCAAAGACTACAGTTTTAGGAGAAGGTATGGAAAAGGAATTACCAATAGATATTTTAAGCAGTGTGCAGAAACCTGTCCGTTATACAGGCGGTGAGTTCGGTAGCATAATTAAAAGCGCCACTGAAACGGAAGTCTTTATTGCTTTGGCTTTTCCTGATGTTTATGAAGTAGGCATGAGCTATCTGGGCTTTCAGATCCTTTACTATCTGTTGAATAAGAAACAGGGAATTGCTGCAGAAAGGGTCTATGCTCCATGGATTGACATTGAATCAAAAATGCGCGAAAACGGTATTCCCCTGTGCACTTTGGAAACAGGAAGGAAATTGTCTGAATGTGACATAGTGGGGTTTACTCTGCAGTACGAATTGTCTTATACCAATATTTTAAATATGCTTAATTTTGGCGGCATTCCTCTTTTGGCAATAGAACGCAACGAAGATGACCCTTTTGTCATCGTAGGAGGGCCATGCGTATATAATCCGGAACCTCTGGCAGATTTTTTTGATCTGGCAATCATAGGCGAAGGCGATGAAGTTCTTATAGAGCTTATGGAATGCTATAAAAACTGGAAGAAAAACGGTAGAAAAGGAGGACGCCTGGGGTTTTTACATCTTGCGATCCAAATAAAAGGAATTTATGTACCATCTTTTTATATGGCTGTGTATAAGGAGAATGGCACTATATCTGCTGTGAAGCCGATAGACGATCTTGCACCTTCAGAAGTCAATAAGAGGGTTATTTCCAATCTAAACGAGATAGATTTTCCTGACACTACCGTAGTCCCGTTTGGAAAAATAGTTCATGATAGGATAATGCTGGAAGTTTTCCGCGGGTGCACAAGAGGTTGTCGCTTTTGCCATGCGGGTATGATTTACCGTCCAGTGAGGGAGAGAAAACCTGAAATATTAAAAGAACTTGGCAGAAAACTGATAGCCAGCACAGGGTACAATGAGATTTCCCTGGTTTCCTTAAGTACGGCTGATTATTCATGTCTGACAACATTGATTCATGATATGGTTGATGAATTTAAGGATAAGCGAGTAAGCGTTTCATTGCCGTCTCTGCGTATCGATAGTTTCTGTGTCGATATTGCACGAGAAGTTCAAGCAGTAAGAAAGAGCGGACTTACCTTTGCACCAGAGGCTGGAAGTCAGAAAATGCGCAATGTAATAAACAAGGGCGTCACGGAAGATGATCTTATAAATGCCGTAGGTGCGGCATTCTCATCAGGGTGGAGCAGTGTTAAACTGTATTTCATGCTGGGCCTTCCGGAAGAAACTGATGATGATGTTCTGGCCATTGCTGATTTGGTAAAAAAAGTGCAACAAAAATATTTTCAGGTTACTGGGCGGCGTGGTGCAAAAATAACGGTAAGCGTTTCGTCTTTTGTGCCAAAGCCTTATACTGCGTTCCAGTGGGTCGGGCAAGATGATATAAAAATACTGCGCCATAAGCAGTTTTTGCTGAAAGATGCACTGAAGATAAAAAACGTTACCTTCCAATATCATGATGCAAAGACCAGCGTTATTGAAGCAGTTTTCGCTAGGGGGGACCGGCGCTTGGGGAAAGCCCTTTTGCTGGCATGGAAAAAAGGGGCACGTTTTGATGGTTGGAATGATTGTTTTTCTTATGAACGCTGGCTGGAGTCAATAAGAGAAGCGGGACTTGATATTGATTTTTATGCCGCACGTATTAGAGAAAAAAATGAAGTTTTTCCATGGGAACACATCCAGCCCGGAATTGAAAGAAATTTTCTGTGGCGCGAATGGGAAAAGGCAAAAAAAAGACAACTGACCCAGGATTGCCGCCGTGGAACCTGCAATGGATGTGGGGTTTGCCAGAAACTGGGGGTAAATATTATTGATTGGAAGAGCGGTGAAGCATGGTGAAGCTACGCATGCAGATCACTAAAGAACGGGATATCCGCTTTATTTCTCATTTGGAATATGTACGTACTTTAGAGCGGGCAATCCGCCGCGCGCAACTGCCTGCAGCCTATTCTGAAGGATTTAATCCACATATGAAATTCTCGCTGGCTTCAGCGCTGGGAGTAGGAGTTGTCAGCTATGCGGAATTTATGGAAATAGAACTGACAGAGCCTATGAAACCGGAAGAGGCGGTTAAAAAATTATCTGCTAGTTTGCCGAGTGGTATTAGGATTGTTGCAGCTGATGCAGTGGAAAGTGAAACTGATTCTCTGATGTCCCAGGCAGGGTTTGCAAGCTACCGCATAACACTACCTTATAGTGATAATTTAAATGATGTTGTGGAAGCTTTTAATGTTGCTGTAATTCTGCCATTCAAAAAACTTGCTCACAAAAGAAAGGGAGGGGTTAAGGAGATTGATGTAAAATTTTATATCCCATGTATTACAGCAGTACAGCAAGAAGGAAAGACTGTGCTGACATTTGACTGTCGTATTACGCATGAGGGCAGTATGAAAGCTGTGGATTTGTTGAATGTTTTAAATGAGCACTGGGGTATTACCCTGCCTATTGAAAAGGCAGATATTGAGAGGCTGGCTCTTTACCGAACGGATGCAAAGGGAAATAAAAAGCTCATGTTGGGAGAAAATATTTATAAGGCAGGACAAGGAGAGGAAAAATATGATTTGCGGGAATAAAAACGATTTAGAAAAAATATTACCCTATCTCACAGAAAATCTGACTAAAGCGTTGAACTATATTGAATCTACAGATTTTTCAACCATGAAAAACGTGGAATATACAGTTGACGGACGAAATATCTTTTGCCGTGTAAATATCTATACTACAGAGTGGAAAGAACTAAGGCGCCCTGAATCACATAATGATTACATTGACGTCCAGTACTTGAATCGCGGTAACGAAACTATTTGGTATTGCCCTAAATGTGGAGATGAGATTGTTGTTGAAGATAATTCTAAAGAAAATGATGTGCTCTTTTATGCGCCCGTAGATGAGAAAGACTGCGTAAATCTAAAGAATGGTGATTTTGCTATATTTTCCCCATGGGAGATTCATAGACCGAATTGCAGTTCAGGCGGTGTGCCTGCCGACGTACAGAAAATAGTGGTAAAAGTTAAGGCATTTTGAAAGCTGGAATTTCATGACGAGAGAGAGTGTCGGGTTGGTGGAAATAGCAGTTTAAAAGATGTTGACAAAGGCATAAAAAGTATATATAATAACATTCGCAATACGGACTGGATGCAAGTATAATATAAAATTCCCCGATAGTTCATCTGGTAGAAAACCTGACTGTTAATCAGGGCGTCGTAGGTTTGAGTCCTACTTGGGGAGCCATTTGGACGGTTGGTCAAGCGGTTAAGATACCGCCATTTCACGGCGGTATCGTGGGTTCGATTCCCCCACCGGTCACCATTAAGCGGGCGCTTAGCTCAGCTGGGAGAGCGTCTGCCCTACAAGCAGAATGTCGGCGGTTCGATCCCGTCAGCGCCCACCACAAATTACACATTTCAGAAATGAAATGTGTTTATTTTATTTTAAGATACAGTAGTTTTTAAAATTTAAAGCACAATCAAATTATTGTTTTGTCTGGGGAAATTTGTTATGATAAACAATAAAGAAGTATCTCTGGTGCCGTTATCAGCACTGGGTTTATCACGAATGGGGGCGCATTAAAATGATGTTAAAGTGTAAGATGACACTTTTGTGTATCGTGATATTTATTATGGCGCTAGGTTCTACAGTTTTTGCGGGGGAGTTGCGGGTAGCAAAAGAAGAATATCAATCGGGTAAGGTAAAATTGGAAGTACAGGTTATTAAAGGAAGTATTGGTGGTATGGCTGTTGATAATGGGGTCAATAAGGTAATAGTGGACAGAATATTTGCAAGAATAGGGAATTACCTTCCTGAAACTGGAGGCAAGGCGGTTTTGCAGCAGGATGACATGGTGTCATTGAAGAAGGCTGTTGCAAAATATTGACGGCATTTAAAAAGTGAGGATGCCGCAGGCAAATGTAGCGGTTATTCAGTTGATATTGACAGTAAGGTGGAATTGCATGATGAAAAGTTCATTTCGTTGGTGCTGAAAAGTAGCATATTTACAGGCTGTGCACATCCTAATAAAAATGCAGCTACCTTTAATTTCGACCTTACAAACGGGAATCAAATAACTTTATCCGAATCATTTGTTGAAGGCAGTGACTATAAGTCTAGGCTGGAGCGGATGGTCAGTGCCTGGCTGGAATTTGACAAGCGTTTGAATGATTCTGCCGTACAGGCAGAAAATAGTGGCTGGATCACTGAGATAAAAATTACTGACAGTTAGAAATATTATGTCAGCGATGATAAGGAATTGGTGTTGCTGTTTGATCCATATGAAGCCGGACCATATTCATAGGGTTTTAAAGAGTGCGCCATTCCGCTAAGTCTATTGGGAGATATTCTTGGTCCTATACAAATAACTCAAATAAAATCATAAAAAAAGCCTCCGGCAGAAAAGTTTTTAAGCTTTGTACCGGAGGCTTTTTATTCTGTTATTTTTGACGTTTCTCTGCAGAAGAGGTAGGGATTACGGATTTCATAAAAGCGTTAACGACCATGGGATTAAAATGAAGGCCGGATTTGTTCTTAAGCTCTTTAATAGCTTCAGTATGAGGCTTTTCCCAGTGGCCACAGGGATTTACGTAGCGGTCATAATAATCTGCCACGGAAATAATGCATGCCCCCATGGGGATATTTGCACCTTTAAGACGTTTTGGAAAACCTGTGCCGTTCCATTGTTCGTGGTGACAGCGTATAATATTGGCGATATCGCTAAATCCTGGAATATTTTCCAGCATGCATGCTCCTGCAACGCAATGGCGTTTATATGCTGTAAGCTCACGGGTGCTTAGGAGAGGCACTTTATTCAGTATAAGATTGGGCACTGCTAGATGGCCAATATCATGAAGCAGTGCAGCAGTCTTAATGTTAACAATTTCTGCAGGGGGAATACCGAGTTTTGCAGCTGTACTGGCAGCGTAGTTTGCTACTTGCTGACTATGAAGATACAAGTGCTTATTTTTCAGTTTTAAAAGTTTAAGAAAGAAATTGCAGATTTCTTTCGTAAGGTCATCATCCTTGAAATCAAGACATTGAGGAATAGTAATCATTTATAAATCAGTCCGTTCGTGTGTTGTAGAATCAGTATACCACTTTTTGATAAATCAGAAAATACTAACTTGCAGAAAAAATTAATAGACAATATAATAAAATTGTAACTCTGGTCTGTGGTTGAAAATCGATGCTAGTTGCAGGCAAAACGATCCACGTAAGCAGTCGAAACGGCTGTGAGCACGGTGCAACTTAGAAGTAAGTCCTGCCGCATGAAGCGAGAGGAATAGTAGTGGGGAGCGAAAGCTTAGGAGCGAACTTTCCAGCAGGCGGGTGTGGGGGCGAAGACCAGGTCAGCTGAGTTGTATTTTTTTACCCTAAATTGATGTGCAAAAGCTTAGTTATGATATTCCGGGCCGATTGTAAAATGAAGTTGAACAGTTAAAAAATCCATAGCGATTGAATCCGT
>JAJQDY010000038.1 GCA_021201965.1 Phascolarctobacterium sp. | reverse complement strand
ATCGTATGCCTCGTCATCTTCCGTATGAATGGTAATCCAGAGCTTTTCTCCCGGTATAGCAAGCTCTTTTGTTATAAACTCCCAACTCCAAGGAATAACATCTTGCTTAAAATAATCTCCAAAGGAAAAGTTCCCAAGCATCTCAAAATATGTATGATGTCTTGCAGTACGTCCAACATTTTCAATATCACCCGTACGCACGCATTTTTGGCAAGTGGTGACACGCAGAGAAGGGGGCTTCATTTTACCTGTAAAAAATGGTTTAAAAGGAGCCATGCCTGCACCAATCAAAAGGAGTGTAGGATCATCCTGTGGTATAAGCGATGCACTAGATAGCCTTAAATGCCCTCTTTTTTCAAAGAAATCGAGAAATTTTTCACGTATTTCATTACCAGTCAAATATTTCATAACAAATTAACTCCTTATATATTGCAGATAAAAAATTATACAATCACCCATGGGTAAAGTCAATTAAACCAAGGTTATTTCATCTTCTTTTTGAATTTTACACCAGCATCTTGCCCATTACCACTGGGAACATAGTATTTAGCATCTTTAAGTTCATCGGGAAGATACTGCTGCTCTGCCCAACCACCAAAACTGTGAACATACTTATAGCCTATGCCGTGTCCTAAAAGCTTTGCCCCATGATAACTTGCATCTCTCAAATATACCGGTACATTACCACAATTCCTCGTGCGTACATCAGTTCTAGCACTTTCTATCCCCATATATGTAGAGTTGCTTTTAGGTGCATTAGCTATGTAACAGACAGCTTCCGCAAGTGGTATCTGCGCCTCAGGCCAACCGACAAAATCTGCAACCTGTGCCGCAGCATTGGCAATAACAAGGGCCATTGGATCTGCGAGCCCTACGTCCTCTGCAGCACAAATTACAATACGCCGTGCTATGAAACGTAGTTCCTCTCCGCCCTCAATCATGCGAGCCAGATAATGGAGTGCTGCATCTGGATCACTTCCCCGCATGCTTTTTATAAAAGCTGAAATAATATCATAGTGTTGGTCGCCTTTTTTATCGTATCGCTGCATTGCAATCCCTATAATGTTACGCAGAGTTTCAGCTGTTACGACCCTATTGCCGTTTGCAAGCATAAACTCTGCCTGTTCCAACATATTAAGAGCACTGCGTGCATCACCTGCTGCATAATCTGCCAATATATCAAGGGCGTCCTCATCAATTTTAAAACTGCTACCAAACCAATTTTCGCTATCACGCACTGCCCTGAGCAAAATTTCCTTAAGTTCCTGTGGCGCCAGTTTTTCAAGGCGAATCACCTTCATCCTTGAAAGCAGCGGAGAATTTATTTCAAAGAAAGGATTTTCTGTAGTTGCACCGATTAAAATAATTGTACCGTTCTCCACATAGGGAAGCAACACGTCTTGCTGCGCCTTATTAAAGCGATGAATTTCGTCAATAAAAACAATGGTGCGGAAAAGTCCGCATCGGCAGTCATCCTCGGCTCTTGCTATAAGCTTCCTAAGCTCTGGTATTCCTGAATTTACTGCATTTACGGTAACAAATCTGTTGCCCGTTACGTTTGCTATAACATGCGCCAGTGTTGTTTTACCCGTTCCAGGAGGCCCAAAGAAAAGCACTGATTGCAGCTTATCGCGCTCAATCATTTCCCTTAATGGGCTTCCCCTTCCTACTGCCTTTTCCTGACCTACAAAATCGCTAAGCTGTTTAGGCCTTATTCTGTCAGCCAAAGGTTTCTGTTGTTCATTAGTAAATAAACTTTCCATAATGCCTCCGCTATTTTATAAGCTGCCTAACAATAAATGATGCCATCAAAATCCCAGCAGATGCTGGCACAAAGACCATACTGCCAGTCGTTCGGCTCTTTATTTTCGGCTCCTCACGAGAATAAACCACGGTGATTCCCCTATATACCCCCTGAATACGCAGACTTTTTCTCAGATTTCTGGCAAGAGGACATGTGTGGGTTTCGCTTATATCCGCTAGTTTTAAATATTCAGGGCATAATTTATTACACATTCCCATTGATGATATAACTGGGATTTTTTCCCGCACACAACATGTAAGAATGTCAGCTTTTGCAGCAAGGGAATCTATGGCATCCGCCACATAATCAATCTTCTTTGAAAAGAACTTTTCAAAATCACCTGCTCCATAAAAACTGCTATGCGTTGTTACCATACATTCAGAATTTATATCAAATATGCGCCCCCTCATGACCTCAGTTTTAAGCTTTCCCATTGTGGACAAAAGAGCAGGAATTTGGCGATTAATATTGCTTGATGCTATTTTATCACCATCAATAAGCGTAAGATGCCCTACTCCAGATCTGGCAAGGCCTTCAGCTATGTAAGAACCAACTCCGCCAAGCCCCACAACTACAACATGAGAGTTTTTAAGTTTAAATATTGCATCGCTGCCGATTACACTTTCCACTCTTGCTAAATCCATAGTTTCTCCTAAAAATATTATGCCCCACAATGCCGTCCAACCCCCATGTTTTGAACCTGCATGTGCAGGTGGGTGCCTTCCCTTTTACCGCAAAAGTCCACTCAAAGGAGGCATGTTTTTAGTAAAAGACGGACTAGGCTCCCTAGGTAAGAGTGTTGGCTCAAAACTTATGGAGTAATGTAACGTACATCGCAGGGTAATAATTAAATTAACTATACTTTGCCCGTATTTATATAATATCAAAACCGGAAGCATTTTTCAACGCTCACGCTTTTTATTTTCTTATACTTACTTTTTATTTATTTGCCTTCTCTTTTTTTGCCAGAAGGCTAAGCCTTATATGCAATTCTCGCAACTGCTTTTCATCAACCTCATTAGGTGCCTGAGTCATGATGCAAGCTGCACTCTGCGTCTTAGGAAACGCAATAACATCACGAATAGAATCGCGTTCTGCCATAATCATAATGAGACGGTCAAGTCCAAATGCCAAACCACCATGTGGTGGAGCTCCATACTCGAATGCGTTCATCATAAACCCAAATTTTTCCTGGGCCTGTTCATCAGAAAGCCCGATAGCAGAAAAAACCTGTTTCTGCACATCTTGACGATGAATACGGATTGATCCTCCACCTATTTCAGTACCGTTTAGAACCATATCATAAGCCTTCGCGTATACCTTACCTGGATCAGTCGTAAGAAGCGGCAGATCCTCGTCTCTTGGTGATGTAAACGGATGATGCACGGCAACGTAGCGTTTTTCCTCTTCATCGTACTCGAACATTGGGAAATCTACTACCCATAGAAACGCAAGCTCATTTTTATTTATAAGATTACGCCTCTTGGCCATTTCAATACGCAACGCACCCATTGACTGAGCCACGACCATTGGTTTGTCGGCTACAAAGAGCAGCAGATTTCCTTTTTCCGCAGCAGTGGCCTTAAGAATTTTTTTCATATGCTCATCACTGAAGAACTTCGCAATAGGCGATTTAATTGTTCCGTCATCCATGTATTGTATCCAGGCAAGCCCTTTAGCACCATAAATACCAACAAACTCCACAAGTCCGTCAAGTTCTCTGCGTGGTATAGTAGCATAGCCCTTGACATTTATAGCCTTAACAGTACCTCCGTTTTCAATGATGGTGTTAAATACCTTGAATTCTGATCCTTTTACAGCCTCCACCATGTTTATAAGTTCCATATCAAAGCGCAGGTCAGGCTTGTCACTGCCATAGCGATCCATAGCCTCATACCATGTAATCCTCTTAAATGGTGTCTTAACATCTTTTCCCAAAGCACCTTTAAAGATATAGGCAATTAGTCCTTCCATGAGCTCTAAAATTTCATCAACACTCATAAAGGACATTTCCATATCAAGCTGAGTAAACTCCGGTTGCCTGTCGGAGCGTAAATCCTCATCACGGAAACAACGTGCAATTTGGAAATAACGTTCCATTCCAGAAACCATAAGTAACTGCTTAAATATCTGAGGTGACTGGGGTAAGGCATAGAATTTACCTGGATTTACACGACTTGGAACAAGATAATCTCTTGCTCCCTCGGGTGTACTCTTGGTCAGCATTGGCGTTTCAATTTCAAGAAAACCTTTTTTATCCAGATAATCGCGCATAAGTTTTGTTACTTTATGGCGAAGTACCAAATTGCGTTGCATCTCAGGCCTGCGCAGATCGAGATAGCGGTATTTCAATCGCAGATTTTCATCAGTATCAATATCATCATGGATATAGAAAGGCGGGGTCTTAGCTTTATTCAATACATCAATAGTTGCAGCCACAACCTCAACCATACCAGTAGGAATATTTTCGTTAACAGTATCTTTATCACGCATGCGAACCTTGCCTATCACGCATATAACAAATTCATTCCTGATATCCTCTGCTGTTTTAAAACTACTACCAGTAGCATCAGGGTCTGCAACAACTTGCACAATACCACTACGGTCACGCATGTCAATAAAAATAAGTCCGCCATGATCTCGCCGTTTGGCCACCCAACCATATAATACTACCTGCTCACCTACATTGCTTTTTCCAAGCTCGCCGCAGTGATGGCTGCGTTTTTCATTAATCATTTTTCCGCACCTCTGATTGTAAAATTGCTGTTATATCATTAAAAGGCGTTTCTTTCTGTTCACTACTTTCCATGTTACGTAAAACCACCATCCCACGAGAAAATTCATCATCGCCGAATATAATTGCGTATTTTGCCCTAAGCTTGTTAGCTTGTTTCATCTGTGATTTCATACTTTTACCAAGACAATCATGGTCAACCTTAAGTCCAGCTTTGCGGAGATTATTTACCGTCGCAAAGGCCGTCTTGAAAGTTTCTTCCTTAGGGCACACAACAAATACGTCAATGTTTTCATCAAACTCGGGCAGGAGTTTTTGTTTTTCAAGAGCAAGAAGCAGTCTTTCCATACCCATGGCAAAACCTATAGCAGGCGTAGGATCTCCGCCGACCTGCTCAATAAGTCCATCGTAACGCCCGCCTCCGCAGACAGCGCTTTGAGTTCCTAAAGGACTATACTGTATTTCGAATGCAGTCTTCGTATAGTAATCAAGGCCACGTACAAGACTGTTGTCCACTTCATAGCTGACCCCTGCCGCAGTAAGAAGTTCTTTTAATCCTACAAAATGTTCCCTGCACTCATTGCAGAGATTTTCCTCAATAGAAGGTGCGCCTGCTGCCATATCGTGACATTTTTTACAGTCCAAAAGCCTCATTGGGTTTCTATCAAATCTTGACTTACAGTCAATACACATCTCCTTAAGATGTGACCAGAAAAATTCCTGTAGTTTTTTTCTATAAACAGGACGGCATCTGGGGCAACCCACTGAATTTATCTTGAGTTTTAAATTCTCAAGCCCCAAAGTTTCAAGAACCTGAACAGCAAGAAGGATAATTTCCGCATCAATATTAGGCCCTGGTGCTCCGAGCGCTTCAATCCCAAACTGATGGAACTGACGATAACGCCCTGCCTGGGGACGATCGTAGCGGAACATTGGTCCGATGTAAAAGAGCTTAACAGGCGGCTGCTCGGAATAAAGTTTGTTCTCTATATATGCCCTTGCAACAGAAGCCGTATTTTCAGGACGCAAAGTAATGCTTCTCTCGCCTCTGTCAAGGAAGGTATACATTTCCTTTTCTACAACATCAGTAGTTTCACCAATGCTGCGCAAAAAGAGTTCCGTATGCTCAAACACCGGCGTCCTAATCTCCTTATATCCATATAAAGAACATATTTTACGTATAATTTTTTCGAGGTAGCGCCATGTCTTAACCTCAGCAGGCATAATATCGCTGGTTCCTCTAGGTGCAGTTGTCAGCACTTTGCACCCTCCTGTCATGTGCTATTTAATGAACTAATACACGCATACTTGATAATTTTACCACATTTTACATTATCTATTCAATGAAATTCGAAAAGTTTTCCTAAAAAACAAACAACGCAGCTACTAAGGCCACGCTGTCAACATAGTTAAACACTTTTCCTCTCTCCTATATGCCAAAGTTCTTTATAAAGCACCCTATATATCGCTGCAACAGGTACTGCAAAAAGCATACCAAGTATGCCGAAAAGTTTTGCACCAATAAGCAACGCAAGTATTAGGATGACTGGATGTAAATCTATCCTTTTTCTCATAATCCTTGGCATGATGAAGTTGGTATCAATATGATAATAGATAAAATAGAATGCTGCTACCCAAAACGCTAGATTACTTGACTGCCCATATGCAATAAATATTGCAGGTACGGCACCAAGTAATGGTCCTATAACAGGTATTGTTTCTGCCAGAATGGCAATAAAGCCAAGAACTAGCGGGTAATTAACTCCAAGAAGAAATGTTCCGAATGTAATGCAACAACCTGATATTATACTTAACAGCCCAAGACCTTTGACATAAGCACTGAGTGTATCACCTATTTCTTTAATCACGGCTTCAACTTTTTCCTGCACGTCGTAATTAAAGAAGTTTATAATCATCTCTTTAAGCTCACGCCAATCCTTTAAAAAATAGAAAGCCAAGAAAGGTACTATTACGAGGCCAAGAATACTGCGAATAATATTCATACTAGAAGTAAAAAGGGTTCCAATAATATCAACGACAAAAATCATGGCCCAATTAATAATATCTGTAAGCAACATATTAAGGTCGGAAGGAAGTTTTATCAGATTAGCAGAATTGTTTAAAATTGAATCAATAGAACTTCCAGATCTTGCTGCAGCAGGTAGCTTCTGAAATAGACCATCAGCTTGGGCAAAGAGTGGAAATAGAAGGAACTTTACAATAAGAAATACCGCCAACAAGAATCCCACTATAGCGATAATAATACGCACTGCCTCTGAAAGCCTAATATGTCCGGCCCCTATTCTAACTTTTGAAAGCAGATTTACCACAGGGTAAAGGGCAAACGCCAATGCTATAGAAAGTAGAACGGGCAACAGAAATACTGCCAGTTCGCAAAGTACAAAAGAAACGGCGGCAGTGATAATCAATTTAAAAATAGTACTGTTTTTAATAGTTTTCCAATTTTCAAACATAACAATTACTGGAGAAAAGGATTTCTCCGCCTTTCCCACCCTACCGTTGTTGCAGGACCATGTCCTGGAAGTAGTTTAGTTTCATCATCCAGCGGCAAAAGTTTATTTCTTATTGACTGTAAAAGTTCAAGATAACTTCCACCTGGGAAATCAATTCTTCCAATAGACTCACAGAATACTGTATCACCGCAAAAAACAATGTCCCCATACTTAAGACATACTCCACCTTTTGTATGCCCCGGCGTCGCAAGAACATCGAACTTAAGTCCAGCTTCTTCTATAACATCGCCATCAGAATAGAATTTCTCCGCAGGTGCACATTCTATAGTTTCACCAATAAACATAGAAAGATTTCTATCTGCTTTTGTAAGCATATCGGCATCTTCTCTGCTTATATAGACGCAAGCGCCTGTTTTTTCACGTACTTCATTTAAGGCCATGATATGGTCGCTATGGCCGTGAGTAATAAAAATAGCCGTGATCTTAATGCCAAGTTTTTCAACCTGCTTTAAAATAGCATTTGCGTCGGCGCCTGGGTCCAAAATAACTCCTTCCTTAAGCTTTTCATTTACAGCAATATAGCAATTAGTTGCCAGCATGCCAACCTCAAGACAATAAATTTTCATACAATCCTCCTCAAAAAGCTTTGCGACTATCAAGTAATATCGTTACAGGACCGTTATTTACCAAATCTACAAGCATATGAGCTTTAAAGATTCCTATTTCAACATGAATGCTACGTTTCCTACACATAATGATAAATTTTTCATATAAATCATTTGCCGTCTTTGGAAGCGCTGCCTTATCAAAAGAAGGCCTCTTTCCTTTCCTGCAGTCTGCACACAGAGTAAACTGTGATACCACGAGAATTTCGCCATTAATATCCACCACAGAAAAATTCATTTTTTCCGCATCATCCGCAAAAATTCGCAGGCCTATGATTTTTTCTACCATATACTCCAGATCAATTTCCGTATCGCCATCTACAACGCCAAGAAATACAAGAAGACCTTTTTGTATTTTACCAATTATTTTACCATCTACCATTACTTTAGCCCTGTCAACGCGCTGCACTACAGCCCTCATTTATAACCTCCAGTGGTAATATCCCTTTCTACTGTATATACACCTTTCATACGGCGAATACGATTCATAACATATTCTAACTGTTCAGAACTGCTAATATCAAGCCCTATATGGGTAGTAGCTATTTTATTTTTGTCCGTTTTACATACCAAAGAAAAAATATTTAGCTTAGCTTCGTTGATAATAACCATGAGATCTGCCATAAGGCCTGGCCAGTCGGCAGATGTAATTACAATACGTACTCGATACACGGAATCAAGCCCCACATCCCAAGCTACTTCAATAATCCGGCTTTGATCATCTTGATTATTATTAAGCACATTAGCACAGTCAGTGCGGTGCACGCTTATACCGTTTCCCCTAGTTATATAGCCTACAACGGGATCTCCTGGAATTGGATTGCAACAGCGTGCCAATTTCACCATTATTCCTTCCTCGCCCTTAACTAAAATTCCATGGCTAGATTTAGCTTTCGACTTACGCGGTTTCAACTCTGCCAGAAGTTCCGACAAATCTTTTGTTACATCAGATTTCTGTTCTTTTTTATAAATATCAACAATCCGAGAAATTACTGTATTTAAAGCAACGCCGCCATATCCTAAGGCGGCAAGGAGGTTATCATCAGTATCGGTACGTAACCTTACGCCAACTTCCTTTAATTTTTCAGGAGAAGCGAAGGTTTTTGGATCGTATCCTAGTCTCTTTGCTTCCTTTTCCAGTATTTCGCGCCCCTTAGTAATATTTTCCTCACGTTTTTCTTTTTTGAACCAGCTTTTTATTTTGTTCCTAGTATCAGATGATCCTGCAATATTAATCCAGTCCCTGCTGGGCCCGTTGGCCTGTTTTGATGTAATCACCTCAACTATATCACCATTGCTAAGTTTGTAGTCAAGGGGTACAATACGGCCATTAACCTTAGCACCTACACAACTGTTACCCACACCAGTATGAACTCGGTAGGCAAAATCAATAGGCACACTATTAACAGGGAGATCAATAACATCTCCTTTTGGAGTAAAAACAAAGACTTCGTCCGCAAAGACATCCATCTTGACCATATTGACAAAATCTCTAGAATCATTCATATCCTTATGCCATTCCAGAAGTTGCCGCAACCAAGAAAGTTTTTCCTCAAATCCCTTATCCGTTCCTACTGTGTTTTTTCCGTTACTTTCCTTATAACGCCAGTGTGCTGCGATACCGTATTCCGAAATACGGTGCATTTCAAATGTGCGAATCTGGATTTCGAGTGGCTGCCCGAGAGAAGAAAGTATAGTTGTATGAAGGGACTGGTACATATTGGATTTCGGTACAGCCACATAATCCTTGAAGCGCCCTGGAATGGGTCTCCACAGAGTATGAACAATACCAAGAGCGCCATAACAATCCTTCACGGTATCAACAAGCACGCGAATGGCGAGAATGTCATAAATTTCGTTAATTTCCTTATGATCACGCACCATTTTTTTATGAATGCTGTAAATATTTTTGGGGCGTCCCTGAATTTCACATTTAATTCCAGCCTTTTCCAATGCTTCCTTCAAATAATCTATGGCCCAATGAACTATTTTTTCACGCTCTTCACGCCCTGCTTTAACTTTTTCCGTTAAATCGAAATAAACATCTGTCTCAAGATAACAAAAGGCCAGATCCTCAAGTTCCCATTTTATGGTATAGATGCCTAGCCTATGGGAAAGAGGTGCATAAATTTCAAGTGTTTCTCTTGATATAGACTGTTGCTTACTAATAGGCATATACTCCAAAGTCCTCATATTGTGAAGCCTATCAGCTAGTTTTATGATAACAACGCGGATGTCTTTTGCCATAGCAAGAAACATTTTGCGGTAGTTTTCCACCTGTCGATCTTCTTTGGATATATACTCAATTTTGCCAAGTTTCGTTACACCATTCACAAGATTTGCTACAACACTGCCAAAAGTCACCTTTATTTTATCAATAGTATAATCGGTATCCTCAATAACATCATGCAGAAAAGCAGCTGCGAGTGTTTTTTCATCCATTTGCAGTTGCATAAGAATATTAACAACGTTAATAGGATGCGTAATATACGGGTCTCCTGATTTACGTCGCTGATTCGCATGAGCATCAGCTGCCATTTCGTAAGCTTTACGCACTAAATTTATCTGCTTTTCAGTTAAGTATCCATATGCTCTTTCATAAAGCTCATCAATACTGACAGTTTTTTCATCAGGCATAATGCATCTCCCATACTATTCATTACTAATTGCTCCATTGGAGCAGTTCTTCTCTTATACACATATTCTCCGTATAACATGTAGCCAATTGCTTTCCTTCCTGCTGTAGCCGACAATAAAGGGGAGAATCTTCTAGGCTGCATTTTTTTATGCTTCCAAGATTTATCGTGTCCCCATTGCGAGTAATAAAGCCAAGCTCTTCCATAATTAAAATAGCATTTTCTGAAATAATGCTGGAATCCAGACTATTTATATCGACACTGCCACCATGCAATACTTCCATCATTTTTTTGTATGCTGCAACCATTCTTAATCTGTTAGGATAACTTTGCTCTAACGACTTCATGGCTACTGCTTTATCAGCACCATTATACAATAAAATGGCAATTTTTACATCCGCAAACTGTCTAAAAATACCCCTTAAAGGCGTTTTTGGCAAGTCATAAAGTACTACTGTCTTATTTATAGGAACATCCCCATAAAGCGCTATATTTGCCCCTTTAGGACCTTTATATTCTTTTATATCATTGACATAAACAGTTATTCCATCCGTACTTCGAATTATATTCTGGAGAAGTTCATTTTTCTTTCTGAAGCGCCTATAATCACCTATAACGAGCCCATTAAAACAGATATCCTCTGCATAAAACTGCATTTCATCGTTACAATTATTTATTCTAAGTGTAAAAGCCATATTTACTAAGCTGTTTTCACAAAGAAATGGCAACAATCCTGCCTTACTCCACATAACGCATTTGTAGGTATTACCATCATATACAGTAAATCTGAGATGATTTTTTTCCTTACCAATGGCTCTCGGGTTACGAATTAGAATATTCTTAAAGGCAAAAACTGGCTCCGCATTGCTACAGCCGAATGGTTTCAAGAGATTAATCTGGTTCATAACATCCATAGTTATTGCAGTGTCGGGGATACAATCTATTTCCTGCTTTGGCAGAAAATCTGAAGGCATGACTGTTTTTCTGACATACTCCTTAAAACGAACTGTAAATTCAGCAAGTTTATCCTCTGGAAGCGTTAATCCAGCCGCCTGACTATGTCCGCCGAACTGAGTTAAAAGATCACCCACATAAGCAAGAGCATCATACATATTAAGTGCTGGGATGCTACGGCAACTTCCCTTAGCAATGCCACCGCTTATACTTAAAAGAATGGTAGGCAGATGATATTTATCAACCAGTCGCGAAGCAACTATTCCAATTACGCCAGCATGCCATCCTTTAGATCCAAGGACTATGGCTGTATCAATATGCTCCTCTTTTGCCAGTAAATCTTCTGCTTCGCACTGTATACTACGGCTAATATCCTGTCTGATACTGTTTTCCCTATTTAGTTCGGATGCTATTTTAAAGGCTTTATCCTTGTCTTCAGTAACAAGAAGTTCTACTGCAAGCTGTGCGTGCTCCAATCGCCCTACAGCATTAAGCCTCGGTGCAATAACAAAACTGATGTTTTCCGAAGAAATGTTTTCCTTCGGGCAACCGCTCGCATCCATTAAGGCTATAAGTCCTGGCAATTTCGTCTTTTCCATTGCTTTAAGACCCAGACGTACAATTTCCCTGTTTTCACCAATAAGAGATACTATGTCTGCCACGGTCCCCAAGGCAACAAGCTCTATAAACTTATCCCACTCGCTACTTTTTTCCAGCGCCTGACATAATTTAAATGCCATTCCTACCCCACTAAGTTCTTTAAATGGATATGTACAATCTTTCTGCTTGGGGTTAATAATAGCATAAGCCGGAGGCAATTGCTCCGGCACTGTATGGTGATCAGTAATAATTATGTCCATATTTTCAGGCGCTCCGATAACCTCAGTAACAGCGCTAATACCACAATCTACCGTAATGACAAGATTTGTGCCACCATGTGAAACATGCTTTAAAGCCTCGGCATCTAAGCCATAGCCCTCACTTTTGCGATTGGGAATATAAGTATTCACCCTGCCACCGCGACCCTTTAGATAAAGATAAAGAAGTGACGATGCAGTGATACCATCCACATCGTAATCCCCGTAAATCGTAATCTGATCCCCCTTGCTAATAGCCAATTCTATACGATCTACAGCCTTTGCCATTCCCTTTAAGAGAAAAGGATCATTGAAAGGTTTTTCACTGCCATAAATAAAATTTTTTGCAGATTTTACATCACCAAAGCCGCGCTCTATTAAAATCCCCGCAACCAAAGGTGAAATATTAAGTTTTTCCGCCAACTGTTTTGCTTTTATTTTATTATATTCTTTTATATTCCAAATCTTTTCTTGAAAAATCATTTATTTTCTTCTGCAACTTCTGCTTTTTTAGGAACATCACTGCGCTGTATCTGCGTATGCATCAGCATTGTAACTTTTTCCTCAAGAGCCTTTTTCTCTGCCTGCAATCCTTCAATTTCCTCGCGTATTTTCTTGTTTTTCATATAATGGCGTGCCTTGACCATAAGCAGGTAAAAACATCCCACTAAAATACCAATAAAGAAAGATCCAAGAATTACCATTATAAGAGACGTGCTAAAATTCCAAAGGAAAAAATGCAAATCCACGTTAATAGCGTTCTGCACGGCAAATAGTGCAACGAATATACTTATTATGACCGTTACAAGCAAATATGGCATATTGTTCACTCCTTTTTCAATTATAATTATCTATGTATAAAACTATTCGCCTTTTAAAAGAAAACTCCTGCCAAACTAAAGCAGGACGCAGAGTGTTTTCTGCGTCCTGCTTTTATGATTGTATTTATATAAAATATTTATTCTGTTTCTCCTTCTTCAAACACTCCATAAACAACAGCTGCAAGAGCCCCGCCAACGAAAGGTTCAACAATGAAAATCCATACCTGCTCTAATGGCTCCCCACCTGCAAAAATAGCTGGCATAAGGCTTCTTGCTGGATTCACAGAAGTACCAGTAAGAGCAATACCGAGAATATGCACCAGTACAAGCGTAAGTCCTATAACAAAGCCTGCCATGGCACTATTTTCAGGTTTACTGGTAACCCCAACAATAGCCCTTACAAATACGAATGTCAGAACGATTTCAGCAATAAGTGCATTGGCAATCAAACCATATTCCCATCCAGGCTGAATCTGGTCTGCCCAAAACCGAAGTCAAAGCCAAACAAAACTCCAAAGACCAGACAGCCGATACCAGCACCTATTACTTGAGAAATAACATAGCCTGCGAAATCGCTCATGCTTAGTTTTTTGCGTATCAACATGGCAATAGACACGGCTGGATTAATATGGCAACCAGAAACAGTACCAATACTGTAAGCCATAGCTACAATGACAAAGCCAAAAGCCAAGCAGTCAGAATATACCAGCTTCCTGAAGCACTGTCACAACATACGGCGATTACTGTGCCACAACCGAAAGTTACAATAGCAAAAGTGCCAATTATTTCAGCAAGATATTTTTTCATACTAAAAATTCTCCTATCATCTGATAAAAATTAATCAAACCTTAATACTACTTTTTCATTATAGAACTCCAAATTAAACTTGAAAAGTATCGAAAATTGCAAGTGCAAGTTGAACACATCCGTGTAAAAGTTTAATAGAGTCC
>JAJQDY010000032.1 GCA_021201965.1 Phascolarctobacterium sp. | reverse complement strand
CTCTAGTACTGAATTTAGTTTTGCATACATGGAATCCGTTTTCTCTGACAAGGTCTATTTTCTTGAAAACAGCTTCCGGATATTTTTTTTAATGATTTTCTGTATGACAAGGCTGGAAAATACTATCTTGGAACTTCCCAAAGCATTTTTTATTTCCATGTGAGATTTTCTGATGGTACCGCTGTTTTGATAAATTTCAATTTCGTATTCAACATTGATGCTGTCATCATAAAATTTCACTTCATAATAAGGATTTTTTTATGGGCTTCGTATTCAGTAATAATATGAGCAATGCCTGCAGGAACATATTTGGTAGCAATTTCACGGGCCTGTTCTGCATTTACAGATGTATTGACAAAAACAATGGAATTAAATGCCAGAATAAATAAAGCAGCCACTGACATAATTTTCTTTTTCATAAAATTTACCACTTGTTATTAATTGGTTCACCCAATATTGTCCGGCAGAATATCCCCCACACCATTTAATATAACATGCGGACGGTAGGAAAATTCACGTAGTGTTTCTAACGAACTTACACCGCTTAAAACAAGTACAGTCATCAAACCGCTTTCCATGTTGGCAACTATATCTGTATCCATGCGGTCACCAATCATAGGCGCTTCAGCTGAATGTACATTCAGTAACCTGAGACCGGTACGCATCATTAGAGGATTTGGTTTCCCTACATAGTAGGCATGTCTGCCTGTGGCAAGTTCAATAGGGGCTACAAGTGCACGGCAGGAAGGAATGATTTCAGTATCAGAAGGATCCGTAAGGTCTGAATTTGTAGCTACAAGGCGGGACCCCGCATTAATAAGGCCTACAGCTTTTACAATGACATTGTAATTATAGGAACTGGTTTCACCGACAATAACATAGTCCGGATTTACATCGTTCATGGTAATTCCAGCATCATATAATGCATTGACCAGTCCAGGTGCGCCTATAACACAAGCACTGCATCCAGGAGACTGATGTTTCAGAAAACTGGCTGTAGCTAGAGCACTGGTATAAAAATGGTGTTCATCCACATTAAGGCCCATACGTGCCAGTTTATCCTGTAGTTCCTTGGGACTGCGTTCACTGGAATTTGTCAGGAATAAAAAACTTTTATTTTCCTTGTACAGCCAGTCCACAAACTTTTTAACACCAGGCAGTAAATGGTTGCCATAGTAGATAACACCATCCATATCACATATAAAGCCCTTTTTGCTGCGCATTTCCTGCAGCAATTTACTATTTGTTTCCATTTTCACGCCCTTTTCTTTGCTGTTGCTTAGATTATCATAAAACATAAAAGTTGGCAAGATATAGGTTTAAAGCAAAAACAAAAATTAATTATGTGGGAAGTAGTATAAATACTTGATTTTTTACTATTTATAGTGAAGTTTATATAGCAATATATTGACAGTAATATGAATAGATGATAAAATATAAATTTGCATTTCTTATGTCTAAATGATACAATATTATTGGAATGGAGGGGAATGTTAAGGAGGATAGGTGATGTTTGTGGCAGGTGACCGAGTAGTGTATCCACTGCACGGAGGCGCAATAGTAAAAAGCGTTGAGCAACGTGAGCAAAATGGGGTACTGACAGAGTATTTTATTTTGCAAATGTTGTTTGAGAACATGACGGTTTCTATCCCTGTTGAAAATGCAAGGAAACGTGGACTTAGGCTGATTGTTGATGCAAAAAAGCTGTCAGAGGTAGCTAAAGTTTTGCGCGAAAAGCCTGATGTACAGCTTATTAAAAGCATTTCCTGGAACAGGCGTTTCAAGATGTATATGGAAAAGATCAAAAGCGGCAGTATCATAGAAGTCGCACGGGTCTTTAAAATTCTGTTCAGCTTGGAAAAAGAAAAGAAAATTTCTGTAGGTGAACGCAGATTGCTGCGTAATGCTAAGCAGATTCTGCAAAGTGAAGTAATGCTGGTGAAGAATATTGATGCTGAACAGGCTGATAGCTGGCTGGGAAAATACTGCTGAAGGTTTATCATAAAACAAATTAAATTTAAATGGAATAAGCGAAAATGGCATAGAATGTTATGCCATTTTTTATTTTATATATTAACTACGGTGCATAGATATTTAAATGATACCTATTACTTGTTTTTTGCGGTAGTTAGAGGTATTATATACAATAGGGTTCGGTATGAGAAATTATGTTTTTTATGCTGATTTATAAAGGAAGGGAGGTGTAAAAATGCTAAGAAGGATTGCTAGCTTAACGATAGCCGTCATATTTGCTGTAAATGGACTCATACTTATTGATTATATTTTGCCTTATATTTCGGAATTTTTAGGCTATGATTTATATGGAAATGGCTTCTTTGACGTGGCCCTAGCTAATATTGCTGCTGGTCTTGTCGGTTTGATTTTTGGGTGGATCGGGCTGGTAATTGCTCCATTTCTAATAAACTTTATTTTAAGTTATTCGGAAAAATTAGCGGTGATTCTCTCTCGCATACCCACAGTTGATATATTACTGATGATTCTTGGAATCGGCATAGGGCTTATAATTGCCAACCTTATAGGCGCTCCATTTTCCCATCTTCCAATAGTAGGACCGTATATGCCAATTGCTTTTAGTCTTGTCTTATCAGTAGTAGGCGCTAAAGTGGCGTTGCGAAAGCATAATGATATTCTGGGATTTTTTGGGCGGTTGTCCGGGCTGCGTGGGAATAAGGATGCGGATACATATGAAGTCAATCTGGAAGAAATTAAAGGAGGGTCGCTGGCAGACCGTCTGTACAGTAACAATAAGCTTCTTGACACAAGCGTTATTATAGACGGTCGCATAATGGGCATTCTGGCTGTCGGCTTTTTGGACGGAAAACTGGTAGTGCCAAATTTTGTTTTAGAGGAATTGCAGAAACTTTCGGATTCTTCTGACGGCATGAAGCGTGCCAAAGGACGTAGAGGACTTGATCTTGTTAAAGACATGCAGAAGAGCTATCAGGATCAGGTTTTGATTGTTGATAATGATTATGATGATTTGACAGAAGTGGATTCCAAACTTGTGCGCCTGGCAAAACAGGCTGGTGCCGGCATTATTACCAACGATTTTAATTTAAATAAAATCTCTGAGATTCAGGGAATTAAGGTGTTGAATATCAATGAGCTCGCCAATGCTATTAAGCCGATAGTTATTTCTGGTGAAGAAATGGCCGTTCACCTTGTCAAGGAAGGAAAAGAACAGGGGCAAGCCGTGGCATATCTTGATGATGGGACTATGATAGTGGTGGAAAATGCGAGACGTTTTATTGGGAATACTATTGATGTAGTTGTTGTGTCAGTTCTGCAAACTGCAGCGGGGCGGATGATTTTTGCCAAAGCCAAGTAAGTTCTGGAGGTAGTATCTTTGAACAATCTGATTGCGATAATTCCAGCTGCGGGTATTGGAAAGCGATTGGAGCAAGGAATAAACAAGGCTTTTGTCCAAATCGCAGGAGTGCCGATTCTGGTGCACTGTCTCAAAATGCTGGAAGGTACATCCATGATAAAAAAGGTAGTGATTGCTGTAGCTCCTGGTGAAGTGGAAGATGCTCGGAGAATGCTGGGAAAATTTCAGAAAGAATATTTTCCATCAATGCTTTTTACGGTTGTGGCTGGTGGCAATGAAAGGCAAGATTCCGTAGCAAATGCATTGGCTGTTATTTCAGAAAACGAAGGGTACATAGCGGTACATGATGCTGCTCGCCCTTTTGCAGGAAAAGAAGTTTTTTTACGGGTCATGGAGACTGCGGAAAAATATAGTGCTGCTGTTGCAGCGGTACCTGTAAAAGACACAATTAAGATGGTAGGAGAAGCAGGGGAGATATTGGTGACGCCTGATCGTGGTTTATTACACGCAGTGCAGACGCCACAAATTTTTGAGATTGGATTACTCAAAAAAGCTTATACATATTTGCGTGAACATCCAGCTAAAGTAACTGATGATGCATCGGTAGTGGAATTGCTGGGGAAAAAAGTGGTTATAGCCATGGGTCGCTATGAAAACATTAAGATTACTACGCCGGAGGATCTAGTTTTTGCAGAATTTTTTTTGGCAGGGAAAGAGGACATAATGAAAACTGATAATCTGAATATGCCGCAATTTAGGACAGGGATTGGTTTTGACGTTCACAAGTTGGAACAGAGCAGACGGCTGGTGCTTTGTGGCATAGAAGTGCCATACGAAAAGGGGCTTTTAGGGCACAGTGATGCGGATGTATCCTTGCATGCGCTGATGGATGCGCTGCTTGGCGGGGCTGCTTTGGGGGATATTGGACGGTATTTTCCGGATACCGATGAACATTTTAAGGGGGCAGATAGTGCAGAACTCACAAAACAGGTAGCTGGTATGCTGCAGGCAGAAGGATGGCACATAAATAATATTGATATTACTATTATTGCAGAACAGCCGAAACTGGCAGGATATATAGCAGCTATGAGAAACAGTGTTGCACAGATGCTTAAGATCAGTACAGATTGTGTTAGTATTAAGGCAACTACTACGGAAAAACTTGGATTTACTGGCCGTGGCGAAGGAATTGCCGCCACGGCTGTTGCAAGTTTGATGAAATGATGTAATCGCACAATAATGATTGGTAAATGCGGAGGTTTTTGTATGTTTAATATAGTTAGGGTAAGATTTGCTCCCAGTCCTACGGGTCCGTTCCATATTGGAGGTGCTAGATCCGCATTGTTTAATTGGCTGTTTGCCAGGAAAATGGGCGGCAAGATGATATTGCGTATTGAAGATACGGATTTGGAGCGGTCTAGCCGTGAATCTGAAGAGAATATCAAGGCTGCCTTAAAGTGGCTTGGGATGGATTGGGATGAAGGCGTAGATGTTGGTGGCCCCTACGGGCCATATCGGCAGACTGAAAGACTTGACCTTTATAAGAAATATGCGGATCGGTTGTTGGCAGAAGGCCAGGCTTACTATTGCTATTGCAGTGATGAGGAACTGGAGAAAGAACGGCAGGATTTGCTTAAAGATGGGCAAATGCCCCGTTATATGGGCAAATGCCGCCATATTTCAGCGGAACAGATAGCAGCGTACAAAGCAGAAGGACGTAAGCCGACAGTTCGGTTCCGTGTACCGGAAAACCAACAGATTTTGGTATGCGATATGGTGCGCGGGGATGTTGTTTTTGATTCTAACGGAATTGGTGATTTTGTCATTGTAAAATCTGACGGAATTCCAACTTATAACTACGCCGTTGTTATTGACGATGCGCTGATGGAGATTAGCCATGTAATTCGGGCTGAAGAGCATCTTTCAAATACTCCGCGGCAATGCCTCATATATGATGCGCTGGGTTTTGAAAAACCTGTTTTTGGACACATATCCTTAATCCTTGGAAAAGACCACACGAAAATGAGTAAACGGCATGGTGCGACATCTGTTGACCAATACCGTCAGCTAGGATATCTGCCAGCCGGTATTGATAATTTTTTAGCACTTTTAGGCTGGGCTCCTGGTGGTGAGCAGGAGATTTTCAGTGTCGCCGAGTTAATAAAAGAATTTTCCATGGAGCGGGTTGCTAAAAATCCGGCTGTTTTTGATATTGATAAGTTGAATTGGATTAATCAGCATTACATGCGGCAGCTGGATGCGGAAAGCTTTTTTGCAGCGGCCAGACCGCATATGATTGATGCCGGTTATATGACAGGTGATGAAAGTGGGGCCATGCTGGACTGGCTGAAAAAGGTTGTGCTCACGGCAAAAGAGCATGTTTCTTATGCTGCCCAAATTCCTGATTGTGTAAAAATGTATTTTAATGATGATGTTATACCTGAAGACAACGATGCTGCGGCTGTATTACAGGCTGAAAATGTTGCGACAGTTATGTCACTCTTTTTGAGGGGGCTGCATGATATTGATGTTTTAGATGGTGCGGCTGTGAAGATATTATTTAAAAGCATACAGAAAACAACTAAATTAAAGGGGAAAGATGTATTTATGCCAGTCCGGGTGGCCCTTACTGGCAATCAGCACGGGCCGGAACTGGCAGAAATAATACCTTTATTAGGAGCGGATCGTGCGGAGGCACGTGTTAAATCCGGTCTTGCCAAAGCAGGTATTCCTCTTTGTAAGGAGTAAATTTATGGCTATTAAGGTTTATAACACTCTGACAAAACAGAAAGAAGAATTTGTCCCAGTAATTCCTGGTAAAGCAGGTATTTACGTATGCGGCGTTACACCATATAACCACCCGCATATTGGCAATGCGCGGCCTTTTATTACATGGGACGTAATTCGTCGTTTTCTTGAACATGAGGGTTATGAAGTAACTCATGTGCAGAATTTTACCGATGTTGATGACAAGATTATAAATACAGCCAATAAGGAAGGCGTGCAATGGTTTGATATATGTAATCGGTATATCGAATCTTATTTTGAAGCAATGGATAAGCTTAATGTTAAAAGGGCCCATATTTATCCACGTGTTTCAGAACATATTGAAGAAATTATCCGCACTGTACAGACTTTAATTGAACGCGGATATGCTTATGTCATAGACGGTGATGTTTATTACAGCGTGGAGAAATTTGATCGCTATGGAGAGCTTTCTGGACGTAACTTGGAAGACATGGTAGCTGGGGCACGTGTTGATATTGATGACCGCAAGCAAAATCCCACGGACTTTGCTTTATGGAAAGCTGCTAAGCCTGGCGAACCGTCCTGGACCAGTCCATGGGGAGAAGGGCGCCCTGGGTGGCATATTGAATGTTCGGTAATGAGCATGAAATATTTGGGAAAGTCCTTTGACTTCCATGGCGGCGGCAGTGATCTAATTTTTCCGCACCATGAAAATGAAATAGCACAGTCTGAAGGTTGTACTGGTTGCCATCCGTTTGTGCATTATTGGCTGCATAACGGATTTATTACAGTCAATGAAGATAAAATGTCTAAATCTTTAGGCAATTTCTTTATGATAATTGATATTCTGGAACATTATGATCCAGAAACATTGCGTTTTTTCATCGTTTTCACACATTACCGCAGTCCGCTTGATTTCAGTGATGCCCGCCTTACGGAAGCGCAAAAAAGCCTGGAACGCCTGCGTAATGTTCGGGAAACACTGCGGGAAATGAATTCCATGATGAGCACTGGCCCAAATGATGCAAGTATGGAACTGAGGGAAAAGGTAAGAGAGATGCGGGATAAATTCATGGAAGCCATGCGTGACGATTTTAATACGGCTTTAGCCGTTAGTTATATGTTTGCTCTCGGTAAGGAAATAAATATTTATTATAAGGATATTACTGAAGCAAAGGTAAAGCCGGATGGTAAACTGCTGGATATGTTCAGCGGATTGTTTGCCGAGATGTGTTCCATTATCGGTATTATGGAGAAAAATGAAGTTCCTGTCGTTGAAAACAAAGAGGAAAGCATGGAATCAAGACTTTTGGAAATTATTATAGGACTGCGGCAGGAAGCACGGGCTGCCAAAAATTATGCCTATGCGGATGCTTTACGCAGTAAACTTACTGAAATAGGGATTACGCTAGAAGATACTCCTCAGGGAGCCAAGTGGAAGAAAAATAATGAGATTTGAACAATACCAGATTATGAGAAAACAGGCGCTTGCTGCCTGTGAAGCGGAAGGCACGAAATTTCCTGATGCCGAGCAAATGAATCCTATAATTCTTGCCTATGTCGGCGACGTTGTTTTTTCCTGTATGTAAGGCTGCGCCTCCTGCCTGTTCCAAGGTAGGTACGTGCTATTCACGATTTGGATGCAAAAATTATTTCTGCCATGTATCAATGTAAAGCCATGCAGGAGCTGGAAAAAGATCTCACGGAAGAAGAAATGGCGGTCTTTAGGTCGTGGAGTAATGCTAAGTCTGCAGTACCAAAAAGCGCTTCGGTACATAAGTATAGGATGGCTATTGCCTTAGAGACCTTGTTCGGATGGTTGTTTTCTTAATGAAAGGAATGAGCGTCTGGAAGAACTTCTGGACAAAACATTTAGAGTTATTACGCAGATGATGCATAAAAGTGAGGGGTGAACTTATAAACCATGGAAGTTAGACTTGTACGTCATACTCCAGATCCGGAGAAAACGATAGCCCTGGGCGCTCATTTATGTTATTCGGCCATTGGAGCAGCACAGTTAGAAGAAAAAATAAGCGATGAGCAGGCTGCGAAACTTGTGCGTAAACTGGTTAGCATGGGGCATTTTTCCACTCTGGAGCATGTAATCTTTACTTTTGCCATTGAGGGGGTATCCCGTGTCCTTACCCATCAGCTGGTACGTCACCGTATAGCCTCCTATTCGCAGCAGTCTCAACGCTATGTAAAGGAACATAATTTTGAAACAATTATGCCGCCATCCATTGCGGCAAGGCCTGCGGCAAACGAGAAGTTTAAAAAGCTGATGCTGGAAATACAGAATATTTATAATGAATTTACTGATATGGGAATTTTAGCGGAAGATGCTCGCTACATTCTGCCAAATGCCGCTGAAACCAAGATAGTGTGCACTTTTAACGTGCGGTCCCTGATGAATTTTTTCAGTCTGCGCTGTTGTACAAGGGCACAATGGGAGATTCGACAGCTGGCTGAAAAAATGCTGGTTGAATGCAAAAAAGTGGCGCCGATACTATTTGAAAATGCTGGGCCTACCTGTGTTACAGAAGGGATTTGCCGAGAAGGGGAAATGACCTGCGGGCGTTTGGCGGCTATTTTAGCCAAAAAGCCTGGAAAAAATTAGGAGAACTAATGACTGAAGATTTTGTTGTGGGACGTAATCCTGTTATGGAGGTCCTGCACGGTAAACGCGCAATTAATAAAATATTGGTGCAGGATACCGCAGACGGCGGCAGTGTGGGAAAAATTATTGCTGCTGCTAAAGAGTACGGTATTATTGTTGAATATGTAAAAAAAGAAAAGCTGGATAAGTTAGGTGCAAAGCTGAGACATCAGGGCGTCGCGGCAATGGTTTCCCCTGTTGATTTTAAGACGATTGACGAAGTTTTTCTGAAAGCTGCTGATAAAAGCGAACCGCCATTTATTTTATTACTTGACGGGTTGCAGGATCCACAGAACGTAGGGGCAATCCTGCGGAGTGCTGATGCCGCAGGAGTTCACGGAGTATTGCTGCCCAAACGTAGGAGCTGTTCATTGAATACTTCCGTGGCAAAATCTTCTGCTGGGGCAATTGAACATGTCTCCCTAGTTCATATAGGTAATGTAGGAAATACCATTGAAGAGCTGAAGAAAAGGGGTTGCTGGATAGTAGGGGCTGACATGGATGGCGAAGTTTTCTATAATATTGATTTAACTGGGGCAGTTGTTCTTGTTATCGGCGCAGAAGGTAAAGGACTGGGGCAGTTGGTCAGGAAGAAATGTGATTTTATTGCCAGTATTCCCATGAAAGGGCAGGGAGTTTCACTTAATGCATCGGTAGCAGGGGCATTACTGATGTATGAGGTGCTGCGGCAGCGTAAAGTGGTAGATAAATAATGGATGAATATTTGATTATTGATGGATATAATGTAATTAATTCCTGGGAAGAATTCTCTGAATTGCGTAGAGAAAATATGGAGCATGCCCGAGAGATTTTTACGGCTGCGGTTGCTGAGTATGCTGCCTTTAAGGGGTATAGGGCTATAGTTGTTTTTGATGCCCAAGAGATGCAGGGTGATGGTTCGGTAATCCAAGAGCACAATATTGAAGTTGTATTTACAGATGAGGGAGAAACTGCTGATTCATGGATTGAACGGCGCATCTATGAGCTGAATAGGGGACCGACTAGGGTTTTTGTGGTTACTAGTGATTATGCCGAACAGATAAATGTTCTGTGGGCTGGCGCATACCGGATTTCATCTCGGGAATTTTATAATGAGTACCAGGATACTAAAAAGGAAATTTCAAAAAAACTGCAGTATCCTAAACGCGCTTTAAACAGGAATGAATTGGGCGAGAGATTAAGAGAGACAGTATTAGAGCATTTTGAAAAATTACGCCGCCGTTAAAAATTTGACGGTCGTATGAAATAAACACTATAATAAAAATACACATCTGTTGAAAAAGCAGATAGCTGACTGGAGGATATGTAATTTATGGTTACGGAAGTATCCAGCAACCCATATGCCATATTTATTGATATGGCTGATGAAGAGATTGTTTTTTACGCCCAAAGCCGTAATAATGTTTTGGCGCAGGAATATTTATTGCATAAATACAGGAATTTTGTTAGAGCCAAGGCACGTAGCTATTTTCTTATAGGTGCTGAGAGAGAAGATATTATTCAGGAAGGAATGATTGGACTTTACAAAGCAATCCGCGATTTTAAAAGCGATAAACAGTCGTCTTTTAGAGTATTTGCGGAGTTGTGTGTGACCCGTCAGATTATTACTGCTATCAAAACCGCCACTAGACAGAAGCATATACCATTGAATTCTTATATATCCTTAAATAAGCCTATTTATGAAGATGAATCAGATCGTACATTATTGGATGTTATAAGTGGAGTTAAAGTTGCTAATCCTGAAGACATGGTCATTAGTAAAGAGGAATTGGATGATATAGAAAATAAAATGAATAATATTCTCAGTGACTTAGAATGGAAAGTGTTAATGAGTTATCTGGACGGAAAATCTTACCAGGAAATAGCAGATGAGCTTGATAGGAATATTAAATCCATTGATAATGCGTTGCAGAGAGTGAAAAGAAAACTGGAAAAACATGTTACAGGCAAGGGAGATTTTGTTGATTTGAGGACTGTGTATAATGGTCTGTTTGCCATTGACCCTAGTGAACGATTTAAAAAAAACAAAAAAAATAGAAAATGATAAAACTGTAATATATAATAGCGCCATTTTAAATTTTAAGAAGGCGTCTATTTTTTAAAGGATTTTGATGATGTTCAGCGAATATAAAAATATAACTGAATGGTTCGACAATTAATACTCAGGTTTGCTAGGAGGTTGTGTAAAATGGATCAAGTGGAAGAATTAGTGAAAGTTATCGAACAGGCGCAGGCAGATAAAGGCAATATTGTTATCGTAACCGGTAAGCCTGGCAGCGGAAAAAGTAAAGTGCTGCGCGAGGCCGCCAGAATGAAAAAATGGACTTATGTTGATTGCCGTATGCTTATAAGCGAAGAATTCTTGTCTATTCCTGCTGCTGACAGAGGACTTTATGCGTCTGATTTAATGGCTACTATTCTGGAAAGCTATAATGCAGATGTTGTTATTCTTGATAGATTGCAGACATTGTTCGTACCTGTATTTCACATTAATGTCGATAGCTTGATACGCAAACTAAGTAAGAAATTTACTATTGTAACTGCTTGGCCAGGGTATCAAAAAAACGGGACCCTGTGCTATGATAAATTTGATGGAACGGAAGCTATTCGTATCAGTCCGGACGGGTTTAAAATTTGGAATGTAGATTAAGGCAGGGTGGTCCGTATGTCTGAAAAGAAACGCCGTTTTGCGGTTTTAACTGGCGGGGGAGACTGCCCAGGCCTGAATGCTGTTATCAGTGCCGTCGTAAAAACTTTTTTAAGGAATAATTGCGAAGTATATGGGGTATATAACGGATTTAACGGATTAGTGAATGAAAATCTCGTACCCATGAATTATAGCAGTGTGTCTGGTATTTTACCGCGTGGCGGCACTATATTAGGAACCACTAACCGTGATAATCCTTTTAAATTTGCCGTAGAAGAGAACGGCAAGCTTGTATACTATGATATGCGGGAAAAGGTGGTCGAGAATTTAAAAAAGTATGACATAGAAGCCCTGGTTGTCATTGGCGGCGACGGAAGTCTACACATTGGGTCACAGCTGGCTCTTGAATGTGGGGTTAAAGTGGTCGGAGTACCTAAGACCATTGATAATGATTTGCCATGTACTGAAAGAACTTTCGGTTTTGATACTGCTATGGCCATGGCTACTGAAGCTGTTGACAGGCTACATACAACGGCAGAGTCTCATCATCGGGTCATGGCTCTTGAGGTAATGGGGCGTTACGCCGGATGGATAGCTCTGCACAGTGGCATTGCTGGAGGGGCAGATGTTATTTTATTGCCAGAAATACCTTACCATATTGATTCCATCATTGCTAAAATAAATGAACGCCGTAATAGCGGAAAAAACTTCAGCATTATAGTTGTTGCTGAAGGAGCTAAACCAGAAGGCGGGGAAATGTCAGTAGCTCGCATTATTGAAGGAAGTTTTGAGTCTGTACGTTTGGGAGGCATTGGGGAGAAACTGGTGCGAGAAATTGAGGATAAAACGGGAGTGGAATCTCGTTGCACGATTCTTGGGTATCTGCAGCGCGGAGGTTCGCCAACATCTTTTGACAGAGTGCTATCTACCCGTTACGGTGTCGCAGCGGCGGAAGCTTGCCTGCGGGGAGAATTTAATGTAATGGTTTCCCTTTTTCATGATCATATTGTTACCGTATACATCCAGCGTGCTGCTTCAGAGCCGCGTTTAGTTCCTGTCGACAGTGAAATAATCAGGGCCGCTCGCCAGATAGGCATATGCTTTGGAGATTAGATACATGGGACCTGCGGTACTTAATTTAATAATATAAAAATAAAGTGTAGGAGCAAGTAATATTTAGATGTTTGATTCCTACACTTATTATTTATGTTTTGTGGTCTAAGAAAGTAATTGGCAGTTCCTTAAATAAAGCAGTGACAACATTGCTAAGTTTGGGTATAATATTAAAAGCGCCGAGTTTTGAATGGTTGATTTGTAGATGGATCAAAATCTGATAGCTGTAATAGTAGGTGCGGTCGAAGGAGTGACTGAATTTTTGCCAGTATCTTCGACAGGACACATGATAATAGTTGGTCATTTGCTGGGGTTTAAAGGTAACATAGCCAGTATATTTGATGTTTTTGTGCAGTTTGGAGCTATTTTATCAGTTTTATTTATCTACAAGGAAAGATTTGCTAAGTTTTTTACAAAGGAAGGATGGCAAATAGATAATGGATTCAGCGTCTGGCATGTATTTGCTGGAACGTTTCCGATAATGCTGTTTGGATATTTTTCTTATCCATACATTAAGGCATATCTTTTTTCACCGCTCACCGTGGTAGTTGGTCTTATATTAGGCGGATTGTTACTTATTTATGCTGAATTCCGCACAAAAGGCAAGCAGGACAGGCTTGTTCGGGATGTGGATAAGATTACGATTAAGCAAGCTATTTGGATTGGCATTTATCAATTTCTTTCGCTATGGCCTGGGTTTTCCCGTAGCGGCAGTACTATTGCCGGAGGACTTCTAGTGGGGCTAAGCCGTGAAACGGCAGCGAATTTTACTTTTGTAATTGCAGTACCGTTGATGCTTGTAGCGTGTTTTTATGATTTAATTAAAAATCTAAGCATACTTACGGCAGATGAACTAAAAGTTCTGTTTATCGGGTCTGTGGTGGCTTTTGCAGTAGCTTATTGCTCAATACTGTGGTTCTTGAAATTTCTGCAGAAATACAGCCTGAAAAGTTTTGCATATTATCGCATAATTTTAGCAATATTTACTTACTGGTTCTTTTACCTGTAAATGAAGTGATTGCGTGCGAAGAGACGCAGTAAGGATTGACAAGGCAACTACTGGTATTGTATAATCATTCTGTTACGATGCTGACATAGCTCAATAGGTAGAGCAGCTGACTTGTAATCAGCAGGTTGGGGGTTCGATTCCTCTTGTCAGCTCCAAATGGAGAGGTTCCCGAGTGGTTAAAGGGAGCAGACTGTAAATCTGCCGCGTTTCGCTTCGTTGGTTCGAATCCAACCCTCTCCACCATATCGCGGGGTGGAGCAGTTGGTAGCTCGTCGGGCTCATAACCCGAAGGTCGGTGGTTCAAGTCCATCCCCCGCAACCATAAAAACAGGCTGATGTAGCTCAGTCGGCAGAGCGTATCCTTGGTAAGGATAAGGTCACCAGTTCAATCCTGGTCATCAGCTCCATAGTTTGGCGGCGTAGCTCAGTTGGCTAGAGCATGCGGTTCATACCCGCAGTGTCCGCGGTTCAAATCCGTGCGCCGCCACCATCATTAAAGGTAATAATAGGCTGATAAGTCTGTTTATTTTATATCAAACAAATTAATGTATTGATTGGAGGAAGACAAATGGCAAAAGCTAAATACGAAAGGATAAAACCACATGCCAACATAGGCACAATAGGTCACGTAGACCATGGCAAGACGACGCTGACGGCAGCGA
>JAJQDY010000001.1 GCA_021201965.1 Phascolarctobacterium sp. | reverse complement strand
TCTATTAAACTTTTACACGGATGTGTTCAACTTGCACTTGCAATTTTCGAAAATTGACAAACATAATATGTTGGCTAGAATATTTTGAATTCATGAATGGAGCAGTTTCAAAAGAATAAAAAGGGATTGTCCGTTCATAAGATATTTGAACCATAATCTTGGATAAACAAAACCTAGAGGGTCTGCCGTATATGTACCATCTATGCGGACATGCATGGCGTAGGATTCCATAGCGGAGATAATTAGGAGCATGCAGCCAGGAGTCCAAGTGTCATCGCTGCACATCAACCAGAGACAATAAAATAGGAAAAGAATATCGGCGATCATATAGAAAATGAAGATCATTGCCGACTGGTTAACAAGTACAAATTGCTTTTTTCCAGAGCTTTTCCCCATGGATTGAAGCATGGTAACAATATTCTGGATGGAAAAAGCTACCTGCCGTGTGTTCATAAGGGCAAACATTTTAATAGTTATAAAAAACAAGGGAATTACATTCATGGTGTAGATACCTCAGACTGCAGATATATTTTTATTATACACTAAAAGGTAGTATAGACCAAGGAAGGCGCTTTGGATAAATAATATACAACACAAAAGCATATTAAAAACGTATCATTATTATATTATTGCAGCGAAATAATAAAAAATACAGAAAAAAGAAAATATTGTTGACAAAAATGTGACGTTGGTTATAATAAACAGTATAGGCTTTGCAGACGGTTTATATTTCTAAAAAGCGTGCCATAATGACATGCTTTTTATATAATTTTTAGAGGGGGAATAAGCCATGAAAAGAATGACTAAGTTACTATCAGTTTTGACTGCAGGTGCTTTATTTGCCGGTGTACTTTCAGGCTGCGGCGGTGGCAGCGGCGAAAAAAAAGCTGCTTCTGGCGGAGATACCATTAAAATTGGTGGATTGTTGGAAATGACTGGCGGTAGTGCTAGCTTTGGTATTTCCAGTAAGAACGGTGTTGATTTGGCATTTAAGGACATCAATGCCAAAGGAGGCGTGAACGGCAAAAAACTGGAACTTGTTGTTGCTGATGACAAATCGGAAGCTTCCGAGGCTGCCAATGGGATGCAGAAACTGATTTCTCAGGATAAGGTAGTAGCTATTATCGGACCTAATCAATCTTCTGCCGTTATCGCATCAGGCGCCATTGCCAACAGTGCTAAAATTGCACAGATTACACCTATGGGCACTAACCCGGACGTAACTGTGGACCCTTCCACCAAGAAGACTAAAGAATATAGTTTCCGCGCTTGCTTTATTGATCCTTTCCAAGGGACGGTGATGGCAAACTTTGCTGCAAAAGACCTGAAAGTTACTAAAGCAGCCATACTCATAGATAATAGCAGTGATTATTCTAAAGGGCTGGCAGCTTTCTTTAAGGAGACCTTTGTTAAACTCAACGGCAGCATCGTGGCAGAAGAGGCCTTCCTGCAGAAAGATACTGATTTCAAATCTACCTTGACAAAAATCAAAGCAGCTAATCCGGATATCATCTATGTTCCCGCTTATTATCAGGAAGTAGGCCTTATTGTGAAACAGGCACGTGAGATCGGATATGAAGGCGTAATGGTCGGCGGTGACGGCTGGGATAGTTCAAAGCTTCCTGAAATCGCAGGTAAAGAAGCTCTGAATAAAACATATTTTTCCAGTCCCTATTCTCCGGATGATATTTCCGATATCAATAAGGCTTTCGTAACTGCTTACGAAAAGGATTACAAAAGCAAACCTGACGTATTCGCAGCTCTTGCTTACGATTCTGCCCTGCTGGTAGCTAAAGCTATCGAAGATGCAAAATCTACTGAACCTGCAAAGATTGCCGCTGCAATGGCAAAAATCTCCGGCTTTAAAGGCGTATCCGGCGATGTAACCTTTAATGAACAACACAATCCTATTAAGAGCGCAGTTATTATTGAACATGTTAATGGAGCACAGATCTTTAAGACCAAAGTAAACCCTTAAGTTAAACATCAATGAGGCTGTTGTTTTCTAAAGCAACAGCCTTTTCTCTTCATTATAAGTGCTTAGGAGGAAAGTTATGGAAAGTTTTCTATCTCAGTTTTTCCAGCAACTGATAAACGGTATTTCTTTAGGCAGCATTTATGCTTTGATTGCTTTGGGCTATACCATGATTTATGGTATCATAAAACTTATTAATTTTGCCCATGGTGACATCTATATGTTGGGTGCTTATTTCGGATTTTTTACCACAACACAGTTAAGGTTATCTTTTATTCCGGCTATAATTCTGGCAATGGTATGCGCCGCACTGACGGGCATTATTATTGAACGAGTTGCTTATAAGCCTATGCGTAATGCACCTCGTATTGCAATTCTCATAACTGCTATCGGGGTATCGTTCTTTCTGGAATATACCATGATTTTGCTGGTATCTCCCCAGCCGCGTACTTTCCCGGCTGTTTTTACACCGGTTGTGTATAAAATAGGTTCGTTGGTAGTTAACAGCCAGCAGATTGTGATTCTGGCTAGTGCTGTTATCTTAATGGCAGTATTAACTTTTATTGTAAATAAAACCAAAGTAGGCAAGGCTATGCGTGCGGTTTCTTTTGATACCGATGCAGCCAGACTGATGGGGATAAATATTGATAGGGTAATTTCCACTACCTTCGCTTTGGGCAGTGCACTGGCTGCTGCCGGCGGCGTTCTGGTAGGTGTGTATTATAATTCCATCGATCCGCTAATGGGCATGATGCCAGGCCTTAAAGCCTTCGTTGCTGCAGTATTAGGTGGCATCGGTATTATCCCAGGTGCTATGATGGGCGGCCTTATTTTGGGGGTCGTGGAAGCCATGATCAGTGGGTTTATATCATCCACTTTACGTGATGCCGCTGCTTTCGGCATTCTTATCCTGATCTTGCTTTATAAGCCTTCAGGTCTTTTGGGCAAAAATATTCGCGAGAAAGTGTAGGTGGTGGTCATGAATCCGTTAAGAAAATTCGATTTTCAGGCCATCGTTGCCTGCATCATAACATTCGCTGTTTTCCAGACTTTGATAGCTACGGAACTTATTGGTCCTTTCTGGGAACTGAACATGGTACTGATCTGCATTAACGTTATTTTATCTGTCAGTCTTAACCTTATTAACGGTTATACGGGACAGTTTTCTATAGGTCATGCGGGGTTTATGGCCGTGGGGGCCTATATCAGTGCCATTATTACCGTAAAACTTGGTATGTCGTTTCCATTGGGTATATTGGTTGCAACTGTAGCGGCGGGAATTTTAGGCTTTTTAATCGGCTTGCCGACTTTGCGGCTGAATGGTGACTATCTGGCCATTGCAACTTTGGGACTAGGTGAGATAATCCGCATTTGCATTTTAAATATTGACTATGTCGGCGGTGCTTCGGGGCTTATGGGCATTCCCCGACTGACCACATTTGCTTCTGCTTTCTGGATTATGATTTTTGTTATTTTCTTTATTAAAAACTTTAAAAATTCCGCGCATGGGCGGTGCTGTCTGTCAATACGTGAAAATGAGATCGCTGCGGATACCATGGGTATTAATACGACTAAATATAAAGTTATGGCATTTACCCTTGGGGCATCTTTTGCAGGAACGGCGGGGGCTCTTTTCAGTCACTATTTCTTTTTGGCACATCCCGCTACCTTTACTTTCATGCGTTCATTTGATATTCTGACTATGGTGGTTTTGGGAGGACTTGGCTCCATGACCGGCGCCATTACCGGTGCGGTCCTGCTGACATTCATTTCCGCATGGTTGTCCGATTATCCTGAATGGCGTATGATTATTTACGCCGCTACACTGATTGTTTTAATGCTGCACCGCCCGCAGGGGTTGTTTGGCAGCACGGAACTAAGTTTAAAAATGTTTGGGTTAGGAGGGAAAGACGATGGCAGAATTGCTGAAGGTAGATGATATTTCTATGGTTTTCGGCGGTCTGCGCGCCGTTTCAAACCTAACTATGCATATTGATGAAGGCGAACTTATCGGCATGATTGGGCCTAACGGAGCCGGCAAGACTACTGCCTTTAACATGATTACCGGTGTTTATACACCTACGGAAGGCGACATTTATTTCAACGGACAGAAAAGCAGCGGCAAAAAGTCCTATCAGGTAGCTCAGATGGGAATGTCGCGTACTTTTCAGAACATCCGCCTCTTTTCCGAACTTCCCGTTATTGATAATGTAAAAATTGCCTATAATATGCACGTTTCCTATAACTTGGCAGATGCCATCGTGCGTGACAAAAAATATCTGCAGGAAGAGGATCTGATTACACAGAAATCTCTGGACCTTCTGAAAATCTTCCATATGGAAGATAAGGCATATGAAATGGCCAAAAATCTTCCTTACGGCCAGCAGCGCCGTCTGGAGATTGCCCGTGCCCTTGCTACGGAGCCTAAACTCCTGTTACTTGATGAGCCTGCCGCAGGCATGAATCCACAAGAGACCAAAGAACTTATGGAAATGATCCGTTGGATTCGTGATGAATTCAAACTTTCCGTACTTCTCATAGAGCATGACATGAATTTGGTTATGGGCGTGTGCGAAAGAATTTACGTTCTGGAATACGGTTGCCTCATTGCAGAAGGCAATCCTGAGGAAATCAAGCATAACAAGCGGGTTATTGAAGCATATCTAGGTGAGGAGGTAATCAGCTGATGTTAAGGGTTGAAGATATCAATGTCTATTACGGCGCTATTCACGCTATTAAGGATATAAGCCTGGATGTTACGGACGGCGAGATAGTGGCACTCATAGGGTCAAATGGTGCCGGAAAATCCACTACACTGCGTACGATTTCGGGACTCATGAAACCGAAAACGGGCAAAATTATTTATGAAGATCAGGATATAGCAGGGCTTTCCGCACATAAGATTGTAGGCATGGGAATATGCCAGGTGCCTGAAGGCCGCCGCATTTTTGCGAATATGACCGTCATGGAAAATCTGGAAATGGGAGCATATCTGCGTACGGATAAGGATGGCATTGAACTGGCCATGAAATGGGTATTCGAGAAATTTCCCCGTCTTTTAGAGCGTAAAAATCAGGTTGCAGGAACTTTGTCAGGCGGCGAACAGCAAATGCTGGCCATGGGTCGTGCACTTATGGGGAAACCGAAACTTCTGCTTATGGATGAGCCTTCTATGGGTCTTGCCCCGCTATTGGTTAAGGAAATCTTTAATATCATTAAAGAAATAAATGAAAGTGGCACAACAGTGCTGCTGGTAGAACAAAATGCCAATATGGCTTTATCCATTGCGGATAAAGCTTATGTACTGGAAACAGGGCGCATCACATTAAGTGGAACTGCCAAAGAACTTGCCAGCAGTGAAGCGGTGCGCAAGGCATATCTTGGCGGCTGATAAGGAGAGTGACGTATGTTAGTTAAAAACTTTATGACGGCTACGGTAATTACCATGAGGGAGGACCAGAATCTTTTAGAGGCCCGCGAACTTATGCGGGGAAAAAATTTGCTCAGTCTGCCGGTGGTAGATGATATTGGTCGTTTGCGCGGAATTATTACGGCAGTTGATATCGGGAGGGCGTCACCGGGAGATGCCAGTACTCTTTCAAAGTATGAGGCAAATTACCTACTGGGACGTTTAAAAGTACGTGAGGTCATGAGCAGGTCCGTCATTACGGTTAATGCCGACGATACCATTGAATACGTAGCTTATCAGCTCTATAAATACCGTATCCATGCTTTGCCGGTAGTGGATGAAAATAACAAACTGTGCGGTATTATTTCACAAACCGACATGTTCCGTGCTATTGTTGAAATGATGAACATGAACCGTGGCTGTACCCGCATGACGTTGGAAACTGCAGACAGGGTAGGTGTTTTGGCTGAAGTATGTAATATCTTTAAAGAAAATAATATCAACATCATTTCTCTGGTTACGAAACAGAATTCCGACGGTAATACGGAAATCACTATCCGTGCTGATTTAAGCGTAAACGGCATGGATGTTATTGAACATATCAGGGAAGCTGGTTATGACGTACAGAACATTATGACTATCCAAGGACTGGAATAATGCTGAAGGGCGCAGTTTTTCATGTGGGCGACATTGTTACCATGAAAAAGAACCATCCCTGTGGCAGCAACAGGTGGGAGATATTGAGGACGGGCATGGATTTTGGAATTAAATGCTGCGGCTGTGGGCATTTTGTAATGATATCGCGCTCACGGTTTGAAAAAGCGGTAAAAACTGTAGAAAGCCTGCCCTGTGAAATACCTGAAGAAAACCAATAGATAATTGATATTCCCGAAAAGCCGGCAGTAGATGCAATTCCCTGCCAGTTTTATTAATAATAAAGCATTGGCGGGGTATTTTGAACGTGATAAAAAGATATTACCAGAACATGAGAAAAAGGATTCGGTCAAGATGGGAATAAGGGATATAATAGACGAATTGGCGGCTGAAGGCAGTATTACAAGACGGCAAGTTACAAGACTTTTAAAAGAATGTGGGGCTAAAGATCGGGAATATCTGGCAAGTAAGGCCCGCGAAGTGCGCGAAAAGTGGTATGGGAAGGATGTTTATATAAGGGGACTTATAGAATTCACCAGCTATTGCCGCAATGACTGTTATTACTGCGGGCTCCGGTGCAGTAACGAAAAAGCTGAGCGCTACAGACTTTCTGAAAGGGATACACTGGGCTGTTGCCGAGAAGGCTATGCCTTAGGATTTCGTACTTTTGTTCTGCAGGGCGGCGAAGATCCTTTTTTTGGTCGTGACGCACTAAGTCGGTTAATAAGCTCCATAAAAAAGAACCATCCTGACTGCGCTGTTACTTTATCTTTTGGTGAGCATCCGAAAGAAGCATATAAAGAATGGTTTGATGCAGGCGCCGATCGGTACCTTCTGCGGCATGAAACAGCAAATGAAATTCATTACCGTTTTCTGCACCCTGAATGGCAGAAACTGCAGGATAGAAAAAAATGCCTTTGGAATTTAAAGGAGATAGGCTATCAGGTCGGTAGTGGCTTTATGGTGGGATCACCTGGCCAAAATATAAACAGCCTTATAGATGATCTGGAATTTCTGGAAGGGCTGCAACCTGAAATGGTCGGGATAGGTCCGTTCATTCCGCACAGGGATACCCCTTTTGCGGGAGAGGATCATGGTCGCAGTGAACTGACTCTGATGCTGCTCAGCATTATCCGGCTGATGTTTCCCCGAGTTCTTCTTCCGGCGACGACAGCGCTCGCGACAATAAGCGAAGACGGCAGGGAACGGGGTCTTCTTGCAGGAGCCAATGTGGTTATGCCAAATCTTTCGCCTGTATCCGTACGTGGTAAATACAGTCTTTACGATAATAAAATCTGTACCGGTGAGGAAGCGGCAGAGGCCCTATCATCACTTAAAAAGCGGCTGAAAGGCATAGGCTTCAATGTCGTGGTGGCTCGGGGAGATTTTAAGAGAAATTGAAAATTTATTGTTCTGTGCGGCCCCATATGATAAAATAAAGACTATCTGGGCATTGGAAGCCCTGAAATTTTGCTAGAGGCGCTACATCATGGAAAAAGGAAAAATCTTCTATGGAACCTTGTATTTATGCGCAACGCCTATCGGCAATCTGGAAGATATGACTCCCCGGGCTTTAAGAATTCTAAGTGAAGCGGATATTGTCGCTGCAGAAGACACCAGACATACCCTGCAGCTTTTAAATCGCTTTGAAATAAAAAAACATCTGGTGCGCTACGATGAACACACAAAAAAATGCCAAGGGGATTTTCTGCTGCAGGAGCTGAAAGCAGGGAAAAATGTTGCGCTTGTAAGCGATGCGGGATTTCCCGGTATTGCTGATCCTGGCGAAAATATGGCATTAAAAGCCATTAGCGAAGGCATTAATGTTATTCCAGTGCCTGGGGCCAATGCGGCACTGTCTGCCCTTGTGGTATCAGGATTGCCTGCCACTCCTTTCTTTTTTGGCGGTTTTCTGCCAAAAACAAAGAAAAAACGGCGTGAGCAGCTGAAAGAATGGTGTAATATGCCTGCGACGACTGTTTTATATGAAGCGCCACACAGAATAGAAGAAGTTTTGAGGGATATTTTGGAGATTTGGGGTGACAGATCCATGACAGCTGCAAGAGAGCTGACCAAACTCCACGAAGAAATTTTCAGGAGCAGTGTTTCGGGATGTCTTAAATGGCTGGAAGAACAACCGCCACGCGGGGAATTCTGCCTGGTGATTGGAAAAAGCGGGGATGTACCGCAGAATGCGAAAAAAGGAGATCCATTTACCGAAGCGAAAGGGTTGCTTGACAGAGGAATAGACAGGAAGACTGCCCTCGCAGAAATCGCGAAAAAATATAAAATCCCCAAAAGGGAACTCTACAACCGACTAATTTCAGAAGAAGGGATCAAAGAATGACAAAATCTGCATATTTTATCACTACCCCCATATATTATCCAAGTGATAACCTGCATATAGGACACGCCTACTGCACTACAATTGCGGATGCCATTGCCCGTTATCACCGTGCCAAGGATGAAGAAGTTTTTTTCCTTACTGGCAGTGACGAGCATGGCCTTAAAATACAGCGCAAGGCTATGGAAAAGGGCATTAAGCCGATTGAATATGTGGATGCCATCATAGCTAATTTCAAGCTGCTCTGGAAGCGGCTGAACATTTCAAACGATGATTTTATCCGCACGAGCGAAGAACGCCACCATAAGGTGGTACGGAATGTAATGCAGAAAATTTACGATGCGGGTGATATTTATAAAAAGGACTACGAAGGGTTTTATTGCGTGCCGTGTGAATCCTACTGGCTGGAACGCCAGCTGGTGGATGGTAAGTGCCCTGACTGTGGGCGGCCTGTGGAAAAAATGCAGGAAGAAAGTTATTTCTTTAAGATGTCAAAATACGAGGACTGGTGGCTACAGTTTATAGAGGAACATCCTGACTTTATCCAGCCGGCCAGCCGCCGCAATGAGATGATTAACTTTGTGAAACAGGGACTGGAAGACCTCTGCGTCACAAGGACGACTTTTGATTGGGGCATTCCTGTACCTTTTGATGAAAAGCATGTTGTTTATGTGTGGTTTGATGCACTGATCAACTATATCACAGCCATAAAATATGGTACCAATGATGACATGTTCCATAAATTCTGGCCTGCTTCCCTGCACCTGGTAGGAAAGGAAATTGTCCGTTTCCATACGGTAATTTGGCCGATTATGTTAAAAGCCATGGGTCTAGAAATGCCGGAGAAGGTTTATGGTCACGGCTGGCTTGTGGTAGATGGCGATAAAATGTCAAAATCCAAGGGCAATGTCATTGATCCACTTGGACTGATTGATGAGTTTGGCGCCGATGCCATTCGCTATTTCCTGCTCAGGGAAATAATTTTAGGCAATGACGGAAATTTCTCCCGCGATGCATTAATAGCACGTATTAATGCCGATCTCGCAAACGATCTTGGCAACCTGCTGCACAGGACCGTCAGCATGATTGAAAAGTATCATAATGGGATAGTGAAAAATGCAGGGAAGGAAGAAGAAATAGATAAGGAACTGGAGACACTTGTAAAAACAACAGTGGACGAATATATCAAATATATGGACGCCATGGAAATAAATAACGCCATTAAGGGAGTCTGGGCGCTGATCGGTCGTGCCAATAAATATATTGATGAAACCACTCCCTGGATTCTGGCAAAAGACCCGGAAAAAGCAGACCGCTTGCAGACGGTTATGTATAACCTGGCAGAGACGCTGCGTATTGTGGCTATTTCGGTGGCCCCCTTCATTCCGGATGCTAGTCCCAAAATTTTTACCCAGCTTGGACTTACCGTACCGGATCAGTTCCTGCTGAAAAATGCTTTTTGGGGCAGACTGCCTGATGGAACACAGGTCCAGAAAGGGGACCCCTTGTATCCACGTATTAAAATCGCAGAGGACGGTGACACTATTATAGGTGATAAGCGCTATGAAGGGAGTAGTATTCAAAAAGATGCTATGGTAAACCCAGTACAAAAAGCAGAAACAGCTCCGCCGCAGGAAATTACTATTGATGATTTTATGAAGCTTGATCTCAGGGTGGCCGAGATCATGGACGCTGAACGTGTACCAAAAACAGATAAGCTGATGAAGCTTAAGATAAAAATTGGCGCTGAGGAGCGCATCATTGTTAGCGGCATTGCAAAGCATTATGAGGCGGGGCAGCTTATTGGCTGCAATATTATAGTTGTCGCAAACTTAAAACCGGCAAAGCTCCGTGGCATAGAATCCCACGGCATGCTGCTGGCGGCATCGGACTGCGATGGCAATCTGGTCCTTGCCGATGCTCCGGGTATTTCATCCGGCAGCAGGGTTAAATAAGAGGCGGTAAAGATGTCGGAAAAGCTCTTTTCAAGACTGTACTGGCGTCCTTACATTTTGGTCCTTATAAGTGTTCTTCTGATATTTATTGCCAGTTTTGCCCATTATGTCCTGCCGCATGTGTGGCTGGACAGACATATACCAGGTTACCATTTTTATATGTTTAAGACCGTAGCCTGGATGGTCAAAATTGGGCTTTTAATATAGCTCATTTCCTTTGTCAAGGCCATGACGGCGGACTATTTTCCGGAAATTGGAGATATCTGCAAAAAGCACGGCAGCGAAACGGTTACAGGCTATAAAAAACATGGGACCGCAGCAGTCAGCTGAGTCTCTATTTCACGCTTACGGCAGAAGGCAGGGAATACTGCGGGGCTGTAAATGAGGCTAAGGGTAGCCGGAGAAAAAATGGCGACAGTATAGAAAACGGCTTTACCATAGATGCGAGGAAAAAGCTCATTTATAGCGAAAAAGATTCTGTCCTTTTCCATATTCCTGGCGAAGAAATTTATTCCAGGAAAGTGTCCATTTTAAGGTACGTTTTTTAAGCTGCCTGTTTTTCCTGGAACTGTATGTGGGATTCATTTCCTACTCGATACACTGATTTAAGAAATTATAACAGCGGAGAGCCATTTATGAGCAGAACTGGACTTTGGGATTCCCATGCGCATATGGATTCAGATTATTTTGCAGGTGATCGGGATGAACTTTTAAAAAAACTGGAGCAGGATCTGGACGGGATAATAAATCCTGGCTGCGATGCCAGTACATCGGAATTTGCGATTAACCTGGCAGAAAAATATGATTTCATATATGCTGCAGTGGGCTGGCATCCTGAAGACCTTAAGAAACTTCCGGCAGGATACCTTGACCGTATGGCTGGATGGGTAAGGCATCCTAAGGTGGTCGCTATAGGCGAAATAGGGCTTGATTATTACTGGAAGGAAAATGAGCCAAAAGAAGTACAGAAAAAAGTGCTTTTAGAGCAGATTGATTTAGCGCGGCAGTTTTCCCTGCCCGTTATCATCCATGATCGGGAAGCCTATGGAGATATACTGGAAATTTTCCAGAAAGAGGTAAAAAATATGGAAGCGGTTTTCCATTGTTACTCGGGTTCTCTTGAAATGGCAAAGGAACTGGTTAAACGTGGACATTATTTTGGCTTTGGGGGTACCTCCACCTATAAGAATGCTGCCAAAGTACGCAAGGTTCTGCAATATGTTCCTAAGGAACGCATTCTTTTTGAAACGGACAGTCCCTATCTGGCGCCTGTCCCATACAGGGGCAAGCGCAATAATCCGGGATATGTGGAACTCACGGCAAGAAATGCCGCTGAAATCCTAAAAATTGATTTTGAAGAATTAGCCGCCATGACTACAGCAAATGTCAAAAGACTGTTTAGGAAAATCGGCTCCAAGGCATAAAATAAAATTTACTTACAGGGAAACGGAAAGGTGATATTAAAAGTGGCTGAAAAGATTCCTTTTGTGACTACAGAAAAACTTGGAGAAATTGCAAAGATATACCCTACTCCTTTTCATATTTACGATGAAAAGGGCATCCGTGAAACGGCCAGGCTGGTAAATAAGGCTTTTGCCTGGAACAAGGGGTATAAGGAGTATTTCGCCGTTAAAGCGACCCCAAATCCGTTTCTGCTTAAAATTTTAAGCGAGGAAGGATGCGGGACGGACTGCTCCTCTTACACGGAACTGCTTATGGCGGCAGCCGTGGGAATTACGGGGAGCAATATCATGTTTTCTTCCAATGTTACGCCTGCAGAGGACTTTCAGCTGGCAAAAAAACTGAATGCGGTTATAAATCTGGATGATATCACCCACATTGATTTTCTGGAAAGAGTTGCCGGCATCCCGGATATTATCAGCTGCCGTTATAATCCCGGTGGCCATTTTGCCATTGCCAATAATATTATGGATAATCCCGGCGATGCCAAATACGGTATGACTAGGGAGCAGCTGACGGAAGCTTACAGGATACTGAAGAAAAAGGACGTTAAACATTTCGGCATGCACGCATTCCTGGCATCAAATACCGTGACTAATGCTTATTACCCGGAGCTGGCAAGGATTCTTTTCCGTATTGCTGTTGAGCTGAAGGAAGAAACGGGCGTTGAGCTTGAATTCATTAATCTTTCCGGGGGCGTAGGAGTTGCTTACAGGCCTGAGCAGGAAGATAATGACATTCTGGTCATCGGGGATGGTGTAAGGAAGGCGTTTGAGGAAGTACTGATTCCTGCCGGCATGGGGAATGTGAAAATCTTTGCGGAAATGGGACGTTATATGCTGGCAAGCCATGGAGCACTTGTGGCAAGAGCTATCCACGAAAAGCATATTTATAAGGACTATATTGGTCTTGATGCCTGTGCAGCCAATTTAATGCGTCCCGCAATTTACAGGGCTTATCATCATATAACGGTTATGGGCAAGGAAAACGCCCCCTGTGACCATAAATACGACGTTACGGGCGGCCTCTGCGAAAATAACGATAAATTTGCCGTAGACCGCATGTTGCCAAAGATTGATATTGGCGACCTGCTTTACATTCACGATGCGGGGGCTCACGGATTTGCTATGGGCTATAACTATAACGGCAAGCTGCGCAGTGCGGAGATATTATTAAAAGAGGACGGAACGACACAGTTGATCCGCCGGGCAGAAACACCCGCAGATTATTTCGCAACCTTTGATTTTACGGATTTTTTTAAATGATGCCACAGATGTTTGTGTTTTTTGAGGGGAACGGACATGCAGAAGGATAAATATGATGTATATGAGAAGGCCATAAAGGAAGAACTGCTGCCTGCAATGGGCTGTACTGAGCCTATTGCCATTGCGTACGCATCAGCTGCCTGCTTGGAGTAGTTTGGGGAATTCCCGTAAAAAATAGACATATATGTAAGCCGCAATATTATAAAAAATGTAAAAAGTGTGGTGGTACCGAATACCGATAAAATGAAAGGCATAGAAACTGCCTGCATAGCATGATTCGTGGCAGGTCATCCGGAGCGGCGGCTGCAGGTGCTGGCATATATAAATGCTGCCGAAAAGGCACTTATCAAAAAATATGTTGAAGCGGATATTATAAAAATCAACGTGGCGTCCGAACCCGATATTTTTTATATTCGTGTGGAAGCGGAAAGAAAAGGGCATACGGCATCGGTTACCATACGCAGGGATCATACAAATATCACGTCCATTACGAAAAATAGCAAGATAATTTTGGCAGGAAAACGGACGCATACCATGATGAGGAGAAATCCTTATGGAAAATAAGCGATGTCGTGTCGGCGGCAGCACATATGCCGCTTGATAATATAGAAGAACTTTTGGAGCGGCAGGTAGAATACAATATGGCTATAGCGGAAGAGAGACTTAAGGGAGATTATGGCGCATGCATTGGAAAAATCCTGCTGCACCGTGATCCTGAGAGCCTCAGAATCCAGGCTAAGGCTAGAGCTGCTGCAGCATCTGATGCACGCATGAATGGATGTGAACTGTCCGTTGTCATAGTATCTGGAAGCGGTAATCAGGGAATTACGGCATCCGTCCCTGTAGCGGTTTATGCGGAAAAACTTGGCGTATCACATGAAAAAAAGTGGCGGGCAATCCTGTTAAGCGATCTGATTACCATATATTTAAAACAAGGCATTGGTAAACTTTCGGCCTACTGCTGCGCTGTAAGCGCCGGCTGCGGAAGCGGAGCCGGTATTGCCTACCTGTATGGCCGTACGGAAAAAAAGATTGAGCATGTGGTGGAAAACGCTCTTGTCATTAATTCAGGTATTATCTGTGACGGTGCTAAATCTTCATGCGCCGCTAAGATTGCTATGGCCGTTGAAGGCGGCGAACTTGCCTTTGAGATGATGATGGCTGGGAAAAATTTTGCCGGCAGTGACGGAATAGTCCAGAAAACTGCTGATGAAACTATTGCCGCTATTGGGAAAATTGCGAGCCATGGCATGGTGGAAACCGATAAGGAAATTATAGATGTAATGCTGGGAATTTAAATTCTGCATCATGACATTAAGATATTTCATACAAAACAAGCTGTCGGATTATTTGATCCGGCAGCTTGTGCTATAATAGAGGGAGCATAAAACGGAGGCAGAATCTTGTTTACTATAGTTAAGGATTACAGGAATGAAATAGTCATAGAAAAATCGCATTTTATCTGCAGCCTGAAAAAGGTGGCCTCAGAAACTGAAGCTCAGGAATTCATTAGAGGCATTAAAAAGGAGTTCTGGAACGCAACCCATAACTGTTCCGCCTATGTGATAGATGAAATGCAGCAGCGTTCAAGCGATGACGGGGAGCCGGCAGGAACGGCAGGAGTCCCCATGCTAGAAGTGCTTAAGAAAAACAGCCTTTTCTATACGGCAGCGGTGGGTACTAGATATTTTGGCGGAATAAAGCTCGGCACAGGAGGTCTGATCCCGCATCTACACGGCAAGCGTTCCAAACTGGCTTTGGGTGACCTATTCTCACCGCCTATGCTAACGCATAGAGGCGGTAGCTTCTCGCTCAACGACACTAGCGTGCCGAGTATCAACGAGCTATCCCCGTGAG
>JAJQDY010000090.1 GCA_021201965.1 Phascolarctobacterium sp. | reverse complement strand
ATTCAATCGCTATGGATTTTTTAACTGTTCAACTTCATTTTACAATCGGCCTATAAAAATATTCATTTTTATTCTCCAATTACCGGAGTCATCTTGACGCTATGTGTATCACGATTTAAATAAAGCTGAAGTCTATGGAATCTATTTAGCGTACTCCTGTGTCCCACACTGACAATAGTAGTATCCTTCAGACGTTGCGCTGCCAGCGTGTACATATCTGCTTCCGTTTCTTCATCAAGCGCAGAAGTGGCTTCATCCAAAAATAACCATTCAGGACTCTGGATATGCGCTCTAACAAAAGCCAGACGTTGCTGTTCTCCAACTGACAGCACCTGCCCCCAGTCTGCCACAACATCCAATTTCTCCTTTAAATATCCTATATGGCAAAGATCCATAAGTTGTACTAGTTCAGCATCTTCAAGAGGCCTGTTCCCCGGATAAAGCAACGCTGCCCGCAGAGATCCCAATGGTAAATATGGTTTTTGAGGAATAAACATTAACTGACTGGAGTCCGGTATGCTGAGTTTACCTTTTACATAGGGCCAGATACCTGATATAGCCCGAAGCAACGTACTTTTGCCGCTGCCGCTTACTCCTTTTATGAGAACATTATTCCCGGGAGAAAAAACGAAATCCATATTCTCCAGCAACGGGCTCCCATCCGGTAAATCTACCTGCATATTATCCGCCGCCACCTTATCACCATCCATAATCCTCGTTAGATAAAATTGTTCCGTATCTACAGCAACCTCCTGTACATGGTGTTCAAAGAATGTTAAACGTATTACTACAGCCTGCCACTGAGCTATATTAGCATACATATCTGCAAAATAAGATAACGCTGTCTGAACATTACTAAAAGCACTGGAAACTTGCATTAATCCACCTAATGTTATTTCCCTAGCTAAATAGCGGTTCATTGCCACAACAAAAGGAAAAATTATAGCTATCTGCGAATAACCTGAATTTAACCATATTAACTGTTTCTGTTTACTGATAAGTCGCCAGAAATTATCAAGCAGTAACTTAAACCTGCTACTAAAAACCTGCTGTTCATGACTTTCACCCTTATAAAAAGCCACGCTTTCAGCATTCTCGCGTAACCTAATCATGCTGAAGCGGAAATCTGCTTCATAACGCTGTTGAATGAAATTCAACTGCACTAATTTGCGTCCTACTAAATGAGTAATATATGTACCAATAATAGAATATCCCAGCGCTGTCCAGAACATATAGCCGTTAATAGTCCATTCTCTACCTAAAAAAGTAAAACTTATCGCACCAGACAAATTATATAAAATAAAAACAAAAGAAATAAGAGTGCACATGGAACGCAAAATACCAATACTGAAATTAAGCGTCATTTCTACAAACATACGCACATCTTCGCTAATACGCTGGTCAGGGTTATCAGTATCTTCGCCAAACATCTGCAGTTGATAGTATGTTCTGTTGTTAAGCCATGTCCCCAAAAACCGCTCTGTCAGCCAGCGCCGCCAATTAAGTATCAATGTCTGCTGTAAATAATATGAATACACGGCCATAATAATATAAGCAGCTGCCAGCATTGAAAAATTCAGGAGTTCATCAAAAATCTTATCCGTCTTATAATCCTGTAAGGCAGTATAAAAACGATTATTCCACGCATTCAGCTGAACTAGCATATAAACGATCCCCAAAGTAAGGGCGATAATACATCCAAGTAATAAAAACGCTTTTTTCTTTTCTTCCGACTGCCAGTAACTCTTGGTTAAATGCCAGACATCCTTGAAAAACTGCACTGAAAAAGAAAGATCTTTCATCTTTTATCCACTCCATCATAATATGTCGCTATTTTTTATTATTATAACATCAAAAATTATATCATTTTCAAAAAACACCCTGCTGCTAAACTTTACCTCAATTTACCAGCAGGGTATATTCTTAATCTCAACTATTATTTAAATTTAGGCATCGACATCAATTTATTCTTACTTATCTTTTTTGCTGAAGAATTTTTCAACTACTACAAACAATACAGGTATCAGGAAAATACCGAACGAAGTTGCAACAGTCATACCGCCGACAATGGCATTACCCATTGATACACGTGCACCTGCACCAGGACCGATAGCTAAGGCCAATGGCATACACCCAAAGATGAATGCAAAGGATGTCATCAATATAGGACGCAAACGGACATGAGCAGCTTCTACTGCTGCCTGCACTACATCCATCCCGTTTTCAATATTCATCTTCGCATATTCTACAATAAGAATTGCATTTTTAGCTGCTAATCCTATAAGCGTAATCAGCGCGATCTGCATGTAAACGTCATTACTTTGCCCGCGCAGATACTGTGATAAAATACAACCAAAAACTGCTGAAGGCACTGTTAAGAGTACTGCAAAAGGAATAGTCCAGCTTTCATATAATGATGCCAGACAAAGGAATACGAAAACTAGTGAAATTATAAAAATTTTAGTCGAGCTGCTGCCTGCCTCAATCTCATCACGACTTTGATCTACCCATTCATAGGTGTACGTTCTGGGCAGAGTTTCTTCTATAACTTCTTCTATCGCCGCCATAGCTTGTCCGGTAGAATATCCTTCTGCAGGGTCACCAGAAATTTTCATGGCCCGCGTACCGTCGAATCTGGTCATTACCAAACTGTTGTTTTGTATCTGCGGCTTAACAAGCGTATTCAGCGGAATCATACTACCATTATTACTACGCACAAAGAAATAGCGCATATCGCTGGTGGTAGTACGATACTTTTCGTCAGCCTGCAAAACAATCTTCCAAGTGCGGCCAAAACTATTAATATCATTTACCTCATATCCGCCTAAAAAAGTCTGCAAAGCTGTAAAGACACTCGATACAGGAACAGCCAATGATTCTGCTTTTTCACGGTCTACATTAAACATATAAGTAGGTGTAGCCGTATTCATGGTAGTATAAAGAATGCCAATTTCAGGCCGCTGGTTTGCTTTAGCAAGAAATTCATTGGCCCGCTGACCCATGGTATCTACATCTTCGCCAGCCAGATTCATAATATACATGCTTAATGTGCCAGTATCGGATGCACCTGGCAAAGCCGGCGGCTGAAATGCCATTATGCTGGCATCAGGATAATCTCCTGCCATTGCATAAACCTTGGGAATTATGTCCTGAATACTAGTACTGCGCTTATTAAAATCATCCATGATGGCAAGTACCATTCCAGCATTTGATTTTTGGGCAAAATTCAAAATGTCTAGACCAGTTACCGTACCAGCATATTTAACACCAGGAAGTTTAAGTACGGAAGCAGCCAGATCTTCTAATATCTGATTAGTTCTATTGTCGGATGCTCCTTCAGGTAATGAGACGGAAATCAAGGACATACCCTTATCTTCGTTAGGTACGAAAGAAGTCGGAGTAATCTTAAAGAGAATGCCCGTACAAATTACAATAACTACTAAAGCGAGCAACATTACTTTGGCGTGGATGATACATTTTTCAACAACCTTAACATATTTCCCGAGAGTATCATCAAACCAATTATCAAAAACAGCAACAGCTTTACCAATAATCCCCTTAGATACTTCATTTTCATCTTTCTTTACCAGGAGCAGTGGACATAAGGCCGGAGTTAAAGATAGAGCTGTAACAGCCGACAACATCATAGACACCGAAATAGTAAGGGCAAACTGTTTATACAATTCTCCCACAGTACCGCCTGTAAAAGCTGTCGGAATAAATACTGCGGCAAGGACAAAAGCAATCGCCACAACAGGTCCTGATACTTCATTCATGGCCCTATAAGTAGCTTCTTTAGGTGACATGCCGCTATCCTGAATATGATGCTCGACTGCTTCAACAACAACAATGGCATCATCCACAACAAGCCCTATTGCAAGGATCATTGCAAAAGCAGTCAAGGTATTAATTGTAAATCCCAATACTACGAAAGAAGCAAAAGTACCAACCAAGGACACCGGCACGGCAAATAAAGGGATAAGTGTGGCTCGCCAACTGCCTAAGAACATAAAAATAACAAAAATAACAAGTGCCAACGCTTCAAAGAATGTGTGAGCCACCTTCTCCAAAGCTTCTGTAATAAACTGAGTATTATCTTGAATTATGACCATTTCCATATCACTGGGGAAACGGGTCTGCGCATCAGCAAATACTTCTTTAATCAATCCTACTGATTCTATAGCGTTTGCATCAGAAGTAAGAGAAACAGCAAATATAACAGTGTCGCCGCCATTTAAACGGCTATTTAACATATCGTTACGTGGACCAGGCCGCATTTCTGCAATATCCCGAAGCTTTAAATTATGTCCATCAGAAGACCTGACAATGACATTGCCAAATTCTTCAACTGTAGATAAACGCCCTTTAGCACTGACGGAATAAGTTCTTTCCTGTTCTGCTATTGTAGGGCGATCACCAATAGAACCTACTGCTGCCTGTACATTCTGACTCTGGATGGAAGAAATAACGTCATCAACGCTGACAGAGAGTTGCGCCATTTTTTCAGGATTTAACCATATGCGCATAGAATATTCCGGGCCATATTCCTCAACACTAGATAAGCCTTTAACACGTTTTACTGCATCCAGGAAGTTTACATCAGCATAGGTTCTCAAAAACATAGCATCATAAGTTTTGTTAGGAGAAACAAGGCCGAAATACATAATTGTTTCGGCAGATTCCTTCGTTGTCGTAATGCCATAAGCACTTACCTCTGCTGGCATAGAACTGCTAGCCTGGGATACACGATTCTGTACTTCAACAGAGGCAATATCAGCATTTTTATCCAGTGTGAATTGTACGTTAAGTTGATACTGTCCATTACTCGTACTAACAGAGTTCATATCCAGCATCTTTTCAACGCCCATTACCTTCTGTTCAATAGCCTGTGCAACAGTTTCTTCTACCGTATCAGCACTAGCTCCAGTATACATAGTTTCTACTGCAATACGCGGTTTTGTGATAGTTGGGTATTCAGCAATAGGCAGGCTAAATGCAGCTAAAGTGCCTAATAGCGTGATTAAAATAGCCAGCGCTATGGCAAAAACCGGACGATCAGTGAAAAACCGTGCCATTCAGCCTACCTCCTACTTTTGTAAACCAGTGGCATTATTACCTATAGTTTCGGAAGTATTTAAATCAGCTTCAGTCATAGATTGGGGATTTAACAAGGCCCCATTAGTTATTTTACCTGTACCTTCCGTTACTACACTTTCATTACCTGTAAGTCCGCTTTCTACAAGGAATAACCGCCCTACAGCAGGACCAATTACGATTTCCTTCATTATTGCCTTATTACCATCACCAACGATATACACGAATTTTTTATACATCATTTCAACAATAGCACGCTGCGGCACCAATATGGCATTTTCCTTCACTCCAGCAGTAACCTGAACATGAGCAAACATCCCTGGCAACAACCGACGATTAGGATTATCAAACAAAGCCTTAACCGTCAAAGTTCCCGTAGTATCATTGATACCACGGTTAACTTCAGCAATGCGGCCTTTTAATTCATATGTACTTCCGTCACTGAGTGTTGCCGTCAAATTATCTAAAGAGGCCCCGTTGCCCACACTATTGGCTTTAGAAAGCTCTAAATATTCTGGCTCTGCGATACTGATTTCAATAAAAACAGGGTCGGTGTCGGAAATCGTAGCCAGAACAGTACTTCCAGCAGTAACATAGTTACCTACTTCTAAGGCAGTCGTGTCAATGCGACCACTAAACGGCGCAGTAACGTTGGTCTCACTCATATTAATTCTGGCAATTTCCAGTAGTGCCTCTTGGGCCTCTACAGAAGCAATGCTTTGATCCATTTGCATAACCGCATCATCCATCGTCTGCTTAGAGACTGCTCCCTGTTCATACAATTTGATATAACGTTCTGCATTAACAGATGCATTAGCCTGTGCAGCACGAGCATTTGCTAAAGCAGCCTGTGCATTAAGTACATCTGCTAAATAAGTACGCTGATCAATAGAATATAAAACTTGCCCGGCAGTTACAGTGTCGCCACCTTTGAAAAATTTACCAGTAATTTGTCCGGTAACCTGAGCTCTCAGTTCCATTTCCTGATGTGCCTTTACAAATCCTGTGTAATCGTAAACTATAGGTGTATCGCGGTTGATAACCTGCATAGTTTTAACCAGCGTGGCTTGCCCTCCACTCTGCTGTTCCTTGCCACAGCCTGCCAGCGTTATCAGTAACCCTACTGCCAAGGCCGCTGCCAAAGCCCTTTTTGCTTTACATAAGTGGATAAAGCTAAACATGTGAAAGCCTCCTTCTCAATCTTCTTACATATTAAAATTCCAAACCAATAAGATGGAAATAATCATACAGTTTTAACAATAGTATTATTATAAAATAGTGAAAAAAAAAACACAACGGCTATTTTTTTGAATTTACAGTGACATTTTTCTGTTTTTTGAGGATTTACTCCAATTTTATTACCTTACTGACTAATCAGTCAGTTTTTATTTTTAATTAATTCCCTGCTTTTAATAAATTTATGTAAATTGCCCAAAGCAAATCCGGATATTTCCTCTTTACCATCAACAGTATGAAAAAGAAGCAGTTTATCATCATTAATGCACCATTCATCCGGCAAAGGTGTTGTAATTTGCACATTTTTATTAGCGTTAAGTAAATTTAACAGCTTTATCAGGTCAGGCTGCTTAGTATCAAGCAAATCACCAAGTTTTATTTTTCTGCCAGTAGTCGGGTCAATATTTACATTATGGTGTATGAATGTATCCTTACCGATTATAAATTGGATACTAAGCATGCTTTTATTTGCAACCAGAACATTCAATGCCATGTCGGCTTCCCTGCGATAAAACTCCTTTAAAAATATGTTATATTCCTGTTGCAATATTTCGTTAAGCCTATTCTGCAATTCCACATCATTATAGTATGCTATAAGTGGATATGTTGCCTCTTTGCCTTCAAAAACTATTTTACGTGGTACGACAGCATAACCAACCCCTTCGGCTCCATCATTAATAGTATTATTTTTTATGTTGCCAACCACTAGGATAGCATACCCTCCTTGCTGCCACTTATCATTATCCATTTTCCATACTGTGCCAACATTCGTCAGTTCCTTTCCGGCTACACTTACTTTCTGCACTGTCAGAAGCTCATCACTTCCATCATGATCTAAATCGCAGACCGTTAAAGAAAAAATCCTTCCGCATATGGGATCCCTTTCTGTTGATGCGATGTTCTGAAATTGTTCTGCTGTAAGCTCAATATTATTTTCATCACCATTAATCAGATCAATAATCAGTTTATTTTCTTCGAACCAAACTTTTTGTACTACACCTGAGTTATCGGTATCCGTAAAAATTTCACGAACTTGCTTCAAATCAGAAAAATCTACAATGCGAAAATCTGTATCCGCCTGCCAATTCCCACGCCCTACAGCCACCATCACCTGCCTATTTTTCCCATCTACACTTACAAAATTCAAAAAACACCCATAGCCGCCTGTTATAGAGGGCTCATAAGCAGCCAACAAATCTCCTTTTTCATCCTTAAGAAAAATTATCAGTTTATCCGCATAATTGCCGGATTTTCTATCACCCCATAATTCTACCACAGCATCAGAATTATTGATCTTTCCACTGATAGCAGCAAGTTTCACATTTGCTGCTTTAATCGGCGTCATCAAAAAAAATAAACAAGCAGTAATTAATAATACTTTCATTGTTACATTAAAACGCACACTTTCACAACCTTCCTTAGCCGTATGCCAATAGTGCTATATAGCTGCTTTTATTATAGCATATACATCAATATCTGCTATATGGATTTATCCCCCATTCATATAAGCTAGGGCTTTTTTAATAGAAAAAATTATTTATTTTTTCATTATCTAATGCATTTTAATAATTAATAGTGTAAAATAATGTATGGAAAATATTTGTTTTACTTCTTTCCAAAATACTACAGGGTATTTTGGAATAGATACTGCAAATAATCAAAGGGCGGCCATTTACCGCCCTTCTTTACTTAATAAAAGAAAACAACATCAGCAAAAGATGTATCCAGGTGAAAAATACTTATTCCGCTAAGCAGCGCTTGATACGCTATTCACAGTTTCGGCCGGAAGATATTTTTCAGGAACTTGGCATTTCTGGAAACGGCCTGAACGAAGAACAAGTCGAATTTTCTCGAAAACAATACGGCGAAAACAGAATAACTAGTCAGAAAAAAGATACCTCTCTTTACCGCCTGCGCAGAGCTTTTATTAATTTTTTTCAATCGTACTTCTGCTACTGGCTGTTATTTCATTTTGCACCGATGTACTTTTAGCTTCTAATTTTAGCCGCAATATAACTACAGTGGCAATCATTTTGACCATGCTGCTCATCAGCGTCGTTATAAGATTTATCCAGGAAATGCGTTCCAAACGAATTGCTGATAGTCTTGTCCGTCTAGTGCATACTGCAGTTCCTGTTCTTCGATATGGAGGCTGACAGGAACTGTTTGCCGAGCAATTGGTAGTCGGTGATATAGTACGCCTAGATGCCGGTGATCGCATACCAGCTGATATTCATCTAATTAAGACCAATGATTTTTTGTGACTCAGGCCGTTATTACCGGTGAAAGCGGTGTTTTGGAAAAAACAGCAGAAATTCTTGAATCTTCGCCGGTAAGAATTAGTGATTATACTAATACAGTATTCCTAGGTTCAAGTGTTACCGAAGGTTTTTGTAAGGGCATAGTTCTAGCAGTCGGACGAGAAACTCTGTACTGTGGAGTTTCTCTACCTGAAAACAAGCTAAAAAAGGGGTTCGACCGGGGAGAGACTTCTATCATCTGGGTACTCATTAAATTCACTGCCTTTCTTGTTCCCATCGTGTTTGTGGCCTGTGGATTGACAAGAGGAGACTGGCTAGAGTTATTTCTTTTTGCATTGTCGGTTGCAGTAAGCCTAGCTCCAGAACTTTTACCAATGGTTATCAATGCCTGTCTTGCCAAAGGCAGTTTTCAGATGGGGCAGAAGCGAACAGTAGTAAAAAACATCAATGCTATGCAAGGCTTTGGCAGCATGGATGTTTTGTGTGTAGATAAAACCGGTACCCTTACCGGAAATACTATATTGTTAGAATACTATATGGATATTCTTGGTAATGAAAATGCGAAAACCATTGATCTAGCCTTTTTAAACAGTTTTTACCATACCGTCATATTTAATAATTTGGATGCAACCATATTAAAAGCACGCAACATGACAAGGCTGGGAACTCATTTTTCCCAGTTGACACAGCAATATAAAAAACTAAACGAAATTTCATTTGACTATTCACGTAAATTTACCAGTATATTGGTACAGAATAAAGAAGACAATATACTTCTTGTTAATGGCAGTGTAAAAGAAGTTGTAGGACGCTGCCGTTATGTAGAATACAAAGACACCTTGCAGGAAACCGTGGCTGATAATTTTAACAGTATCCATACAGTACTTGATGAAATGCTTGACGATAGCATGAAAGTACTGGTAGTTGCCTATAAACCTATGAAAAAATATTCTTCAGCCTGAAGATGAATACGATTTGACGCTGCTAGGCTACTTGACATTTTTTGATGCTCCCAAACAAAATGCTGCCAGCGCAATTAAAAAACTACACGATCTTCAGATAACTATAAAAGTTTTAACTGGAGATAATTCTCGGGTTGCTGCGTCCGTTTGCCGCCGTTTAGGTATTAATACTGAACGTATTCTGACATGCAGTGAACTGAACACTCTTTCAGACACCAAATTATTGCTGGCGATAGAACAATATAGCATTTTTGCAGAACTTGCACCATCTCAAAAAGCATATATTGTAGAAACGCTGCAAGATAACGGACATGCTGTTGGTTTCCTTGGTGATGGCATGAATGACTTTCCTGCTGTTGCGCAAACAGATGTAGGAATTTCCGTGGATACTGCAACCGATGCTGTCAGGGATATAGCCGATGTTATTCTTTTAAAAAAAGATTTAAACGTGCTGAGTGATGGGGTGCTTGAAGGGCATAATGCTTTTGCCAACATGTCCAAATACATAAAAATCACTGCTTCATCCAATTTTGGTAACATTTGCGCCATTGTAGTAGCGAGTGTTCTGTTGCCTTTCTTTCCAATGACCTCATTACAACTGCTTCTGCTGAACCTTTTATATGATATTTTATGTCTTATTCTCCCCTGGGATAATGTGGACCAGGAAGTTTTGGAAAAACCCTTGGAATTGTCTGGTCACAGATTATCAAAGTTTATGCTGGTTTTCGGTCCGCCAAGTTCAATTTTTGACATCCTGACATTTATTTTCCTATATTTTGTTCTCTGTCCCAACCTTTGTGGCAGTAGTTTCCATATTCTAAACTCTAAAATGCAGACTCATTTCATTACTGTCTTCCAGACTGGTTGGTTTTTAAAATCCATGTGAACTCAAGTTCTTATATTACATATGCTCCGCACTGAAAAACTACCATTCTTGCAAAACAAACCGTCGCGCCCTGTGATTATAGTAACGTTACTTGGTATTTTAATTTTCACAACACTGATTGTAACCCCGCTAGGAAAATCACTAGGGCTGACTGCCTTGCCTACAACTTACTTCCTTTTCCTAATTTTAACAGTTATTGCATATCTGTTTTTAGTCACTTTGATTAAAAATCTGCATATCATTAGATATCACGATTTAACCTGAGAAAGGGGGAATTCATATGAAGAAAAATATAGGTTTCGTAAATCTGGATTCATCCTTGCTCAATTGGCTGTTGGAAAAACTGGCAAGTGCACCTTCGGAAATATCCAATGTCCATGAACTGTCAGAAGCCTTAAAAGATCTTGGTGCAGCGAACTGTTCTTCACTTATGATTGAACTAAATAAAGACGGCGCTGTCGCTTCCTTCCCTTATGATGAATTACAGTGCGGTCCCCTTTTGATAAATGCAAGGGCACGCAAAGTACTGCGCGATAACGTTGAGATTTTATTAACCCCAACAGAATTTGATATTCTTTACTTCCTTGCCCGAAATAAAGGAGAAGTATTCACAAAAGAGCAGATATATAAAGCCGTATGGGAAGAAGACTATTTTATAGATGACAGCAATATTATGGCTTTTATCCGTAAATTGCGTAAAAAAATCGAGCCATCTCCTGATGACCCAGTATATATTTTAACAATTTGTGGCATCGGTTATAAATTTAACGAGAAATTGTAACACAAGAATATATTTCTGCCAAATCGCAAGGAAATTGCAAGGTTTTAACCATATAACTTCCCTCGTATTTTTTACACTTAATTTAGATATCTATTTTTGATTTCCACGAATACTTAAAGAAAGAAGGAACGGAAACTTATGGACTATACATGTATCGTTCTAGGAACAGTTTTCTGCATTGCAGGCATCGCTTTTGCCTGCGGCAAAGCACATATCCACCTTGCTACCTGGCAGGCCATGTCAGAAGAAGAAAAAGCTCAGATTAAAATTGGTCCGTTATGCCGTAATATCGGTAATATTATTGCCCTAAGCGGTATCATTTTCCTATTTAAGGGATTATGGCCAACTATTTTTAATCAGTGGTTTATGTATGCCATAATTCTATGGCTTATCCTAGCCGGATTTGATGTCTGGTACATCGGTTGGAGCAAGCGTTACCGCGACTAATATCCCACTTTACGGATTATTATAAATATTATGGAGAAAAGCGAAGTGTAAAGCATGAACGACAAGGGGCAGTCCAAAAAAATTATATTAAAATTTGGCATAAGGCTTCATGTCTTTGCATTAGTTTTCTACCATTAAATTTTATCAGAGGAGGTAATTCCATTGAGTAAACAAGATGTTCAAATGGACCCTGAAAAAGCGTCGATTATAGCTGAACTTCATGAACGTATCAGGTTTGCAGCCCTCAGTCCTATTAAAAACGTCTTAAGAAATCTTAATACGAATTTAAAAGGATTGGATCCGGAACAAGTTCCGGTTAGCCGTGCAAAATACGGTAATAACAAAATTACTAAACACAAAAAGAAATCTCTTCCCCGTCGTCTGGCAGATGCCTTCATTAATCCATTCACTGCTATTCTGACTTTCCTGGCATTTGTTTCTACATTGACAGATATGGTTTTTCCATACTTAAGTCTTTTCGGCAACGACCCGGAAGATTTCGATCCCATGACAGTAACAATAATCATGGCAATGATATTTATTTCAGGTACACTCCGTTTTGTACAGGAAACCCGCAGTGGTGATGCAGCAGAAAAATTGCTGGCTATGATTACCACTACATGTACTGTTAGCCGCAAGGGACAGGATAGAATTGATATCCCATTGGACGATGTAGTTGTAGGAGATATCGTGCATTTATCTGCAGGTTCTATGATCCCCGCCGACGTTCGTATTTTTGATTCCAAAGATTTATTCGTCAGTCAGTCAAATCTTACAGGTGAAAGTGAACCTATTGAGAAATTGTCTGAACGCAGTTCTGAAGGTAAAGAATCTATTATTGAATATCAGAACATTGCCTTCATGGGTTCAAACGTAGTTTCAGGCAGCGCTAAAGCAGTAGTAGTAACCACTGGTGACCATACCCTCTTCGGAACAATGGCCTCTTTCGTTGCCGAAGAAGCCGTCGAGACCAGTTTTACCAAAGGCGTTAATGCTGTAAGCTGGGTATTGATTCGCTTTATGCTGGCAATGGTTCCGACAGTATTCTTCGTAAACGGGATAACCAAAGGCGATTGGCTGGAAGCATTCCTGTTTGGTATTTCCATAGCCGTTGGTCTGACGCCTGAAATGCTGCCTATGATTGTTACCACCTGTCTTGCTAAAGGCGCAGTTTCCATGAGCAAGAAAAAGACTATAGTTAAAAATCTTAACTCTATCCAAAATTTCGGTGCTATTGATATCCTTTGCACTGATAAAACTGGCACTTTGACTCAGGATAAGGTAATACTTCAATATCACATGAATGTAAACGGCGAAGAAGATAACCGCGTATTGCGCCATGCATACCTTAACAGTTTCTTCCAGACTGGTTACAAGAATCTGATAGATATGGCTATCATTGAAAAAACCGAAGAAATGGAAGCAGAAGATTCAAGGCTTGTCGATCTGTCTGATGCCTATGAAAAAGTAGACGAAATTCCATTTGATTTCACCCGCCGCCATCTGACTACCGTAGTAGCAGATAAAAACGGTAAGACTCAAATGGTCACTAAGGGCGCCGTTGAGGAGATGCTGGCTGTCTGCAGTTATGTGGAATGCGACGGAAAAGTTCAGCCGCTGGAAGACAATCTGCGCAACCGTGTATTCGAAAGTGTTGGTGACCTAAATGATAAAGGTTTCCGTGTACTAGCACTGGCTCAAAAGAGCAATCCATCTCCTGTAGGGGCCTTTGGCGTAAAGGATGAGTGCAACATGGTACTCATTGGGTATCTGGCATTCCTTGATCCGCCAAAAGAATCTACCTCGGCTGCTGTACGTGTTTTAAGGGAGCACGGTGTTGATACTAAGATTCTTACCGGTGATAATGACAAGGTGACCAGGACCATATGCAAACAAGTGGGCATAGGAGTCAAAAATATGCTGCTCGGCCCGGATATCGCACAAATGACGGACGTGCAACTGGCAGAAGCCGCTGAAAAGACGGCTGTATTTGCCAAACTCACTCCTGACCAGAAATCCAGAGTAATTTCCATTCTGCGTGCTTCTGGACACACGGTCGGGTTTATTGGTGATGGCATCAATGATGCTGCAGCAATGAAATCTGCTGATATCGGAATTTCTGTTGATAACGCTGTAGATGTCGCCAAGGAATTCGCAGATATCATCCTTCTGGAAAAAGACCTGATGGTACTTGAACAGGGTATTATTGAAGGACGTAAGACTTATGCCAATATGTTAAAATACATCAAAATGACGGCGTCTTCAAACTTCGGTAATATGTTTTCCGTACTGGCAGCATCTGCTTTACTGCCGTTTCTCCCAATGATGAGCATACATCTCATTTTCCTAAACCTGATTTACGACCTGTCCTGTACAGCGATTCCTTGGGATAATGTTGATGAAGAATTCCTGCTGATTCCACGTAAATGGGATGCTTCTTCTGTAGGCAGCTTTATGATATGGATTGGGCCAACCAGTTCCATCTTTGACTGGACAACATACACATTTATGTATTTCGTCTTCTGCCCATTTTTCATTTCTAACGGTATTCTTTATAATGACATTCCAAGTTATTTCGACGATGCCCAAGCAGCAGTATTGCAGGCTAAATACGCTGCCATGTTCCAGGCCGGCTGGTTTGTTGAATCCATGTGGAGCCAGACCTTAGTAATCCATATGATTCGTACTCAAAAGATACCGTTTATTGAGAGTTGCGCATCTGCCCCGCTCTTATTTCTTACCTCAACTGGAATTGCCGTACTGACCATTATTCCGTTTACATCATTTGGTGCTATGCTTGGTTTCGTACCGCTACCAGCAAGTTATTTTGCATATCTAGCTCCCTGCATCCTGCTCTATATGATGCTGGCAACCTGTCTCAAAAAAGCATATGTGCGTCACTATGGCGAATTGCTGTAATGTTATAAGGAGGTACAATTATGGAATTTTTTGGAAAATTATTTGGCGGCCCAGGTCCGATGGGTCTTGACATAGGATTCTGGTGGCCTTTTGGAATTGAATTTGCAGTTAGATTGATTATGATTATTGTATTTTGGACCTGCTTTTCACCATACAGACCACCAAAAAACATGAAGACAACGAATACAAGTTTTTGGTTATATATTACCAATGGAAAATCAAAAGCACCATCCGAATTAATTCGGATGGCGCTTTTTTATTATAGGCCGATTGTAAAATGAAATTGAACAATTAAAAAATCCATAGCGATTGAATCCGTGGTAGAATAGAGTTCACACACAAAACCCTATCGAGGAGGA
>JAJQDY010000067.1 GCA_021201965.1 Phascolarctobacterium sp. | reverse complement strand
CAATCAATGGATAACTTATCCGATGAGGACGTGGAACACGCTGCTGACTTGATCTGTGGACTGCCTCGTAAGGAACTGGGCTACCGTACACCTGAAGAATTTTTTGACGCTTGCCTGGATGAAATCTACACTGCGTGAGTAGCAGAGCTATTTGGCAGGGTAAAGGGGGCGTAAGCCCCCTTGACCCTGCCGAATGGCTCTGCTGGTGGGTAATCAAGCCCAGCTAAGCTGTACTCTATTAAACTTTTACACGGATGTGTCCAACTTGCACTTGCAATTTTCGAAAATTATCGTAGCAAAAGGTAATAATCTAGGGGATACAATTGAAGCATTGAAAGGCAAACGTGTTGTGGCGGAAAATGGCAGTACGCCTATAGCCATTGTTAAGGAAGCTGGGACGTCAGGTGAAATTATTCCTATTCGTAGTAATGAAGATGTTTTGAAGTATGTAATAGACGGCAGAGCAGACTGTCTCGTAATTTCGAAAATGGCAGGAGCTTTTTTCATTGCAAATGGATATGGAAATAAGGTTAAATTTGCGTGAGGCCATATTTTATGCGAAAACCCGCTAGCTATCGCAGTTAGTAAGGATAACGAGAAATTGGTTAAAGAACTTAACGAAGCTCTTAAGCAATATCGGAATAGCCAGGAATATGATCAGCTTTATAAAATTTATTTTGGAAATTTCCATTAAATTCTTTCGGGTAACATTAAAATTAAGTTTTATTTCGACAAACAGAGCGGTAATTTCCGCTCTGTTTGTTGTTAAAAGACGGCAAAAAGTAGACTGCAATTTGCAGCCTACGCTATTACATATATGTAGATAGAAAGATTTATTTATTAATCTTCTGCTTTAACAATGCCATAGGCGACTAAGACAGTTCCTTTCGGAGCGGAGAGTGCTGGGCATATGTATAGGATAGCACCTGTCTGTTCTGCGTAATAAGTAGTTATAGTTTCGCCAAAGAGATCAGTAATACGCCCTAAGATCTGACCTTCTTTCACAAATTCGCCGCTATGGATATGATGCAGCCAGCATCCTGTTTCCATGGATTTAAGATAAATAAGGTTTTCTACATCGCGCGGATAGTGATGACGCAGTTTCACTGGAAGGGCAAACATGCCGAGTTTGCGCATAATATTGCGTATATCATCTTTATAAGCTGTGATATCCTCGTGTAAACAAAGACCTGCTCCGCCGCGTTCAATTAAAATAGAGGGAAGTCCAATACTGGCGGCATAATTATAAGCGCCTCCAGTTGCCATAGAACGTACCATATATTCCATATCGAGAACTTTAGCTATACTGCGGGATTTCGTTTCAATTTCCTGTGTAGGTTGCCCTGGATAGTAAACATATGGGTGAAGGCTTTCATGAATATCCCCACTATGCATATCAACATAAAAATCAGCGATTGTAAAAAAGTTGCTGCTGATTATATAAGCAGTTTTATCTGCCAGCGTGCCATTGGGATTTCCAGGAAAAACATGATTTAAATTTTTCCCGTCCTCCGGTATGACAAATTCACGCCGTGCCCAAAACCCCTGAATATTTACTGGGTGCATAAGGATGAGACAGCCATGCACATCGTCTGGAAATATTTCCTGCCCAAGTTCCATTGCTGCCGCAATCCCAGGATATTCACCCCCGTGTATACCGGCCGTAATAAATAAGGTAGGACCATCTTTTTTACCGTTAATAATAGTGATGGGAATTTTTGTATTAGTATCTGGTACAGTTAAATAAGTACGCAGTTTGTTTCCACGGTTAATGGTTAAACCGCATACATTTAAGGTTTTAGACATTTACGCAGCTCCTTAAAAACGATATGATTTCCCCTTGCAATATATTATAACATATGATAACTTATTCACACAATAGCATATTTTAAATAAAATTTTATGATAAATAAAAGGAGAAATAATTTGAAGCTGATTACTGATGGTGAGTACTTAGGAGTGGTTCTGCCATTTATGATTTCGACACTCACTCAACCGCTTATGGGTGCGGTTAATACAGCTGTTATGGGACAATTGCCAGATGCTAAATATATGGCTGCTGTATCTCTTGGAGCTATTTTATTTAATAACTTATACTGGTTGTTTGGATTTTTACGCGTTAGCACTACAGGATATGCTGCTCAGGCACTTGGTGCTCAGGATAATATGCTCGGCATGCTGGCTTTTTTTAAGCCTATGATAATCGCTCTGGTAATCAGCATATTGTGTATTATTTTACAGCGGCCTGTTATTACTGCATATCTTGGAATGATAAACCCAGCTGCTGATGTTGCTACCCTTTGTATTGAATACTATGTAATTTTAATTTGGGGTGCTCCATTTGTGTTATTTAATTATGTAGCTCTTGGGTGGCTTATGGGACAGACTAGGATAAAAGCCGCAGTATCTCTACAAATGTCTATGAATATTTTAAATATGCTTTTAAGCTGGGCCTTTGTACTCTACTGGCATTTTGAAATCAAAGGAGTTGCCTGGGCTACTTTAATCAGTCAAATTTATGGTGGAGTGATGGGCGGACTACTGATGCATATATACGGTCAATTTAATTACAAGGAACTTGATTACAAGGAAATTCTCTCATGGAAAAGTTTTGTAGGTATGCTCAGGGTTAATGCAGATTTAATGATCAGGACAGCTTGTCTGTTAACGGTAAATAATATTGTGGTTGCCGTAGGAGCGACTTTTGGAACAGTAGTATTAGCTGCTAATGCTGTATTACTGCAAATTAAGGATATAATGAGTTATCTTATTGACGGAATGGCTAATGCTGCGGCAATTTTTTCTGGAAAAGCCATGGGGGAACATAGCCGCAAATTGCTTGATGAAGGGATAAAGATGACTTATAAGTGGCTGGTTGTTCTAGCCATATTGTTAATGGGTAGTTATTTTGTTGGTAATGGGTTCTTTATCCGTTTGTTTACGAATATTACTGAGGTTGTTGATGCAGCGGAAACTTATAAATGGTATGTTGCGTTTTACCCTATTTGTGCTGGTATTGGTATTGTACTTTATGGTGTCTTTTGCGGCACTACATATACTGCTCCGGTGCGCGATATGATGATAATTGCTGTTACTGTCTTTTATATTTCTCAACGTATCCTGGTGCCTTTATTTTATAATGGTGGACTTTGGATTGCTCTCTTATTTTTTATGGCAACACAATCAGTGGTGCTACGGATATATTTAAAAAAATTAAAACATAAATTTGATAATAAAATAAATTATTAAATAAATTTTATACCCCTAGGGGGTATTGAACTTAATAGGAATAGCTATTATAATAACAATACGATTTATTTGCAAAATTTACTGAATTAAATATATTAATTATTCTAGGGCTCCCAGTACGAGGGTAAATATGGAATGTGGTGAAAATCCACAACGGTCACGCCACTGCGATGCTTTAAGTGCTAAGTCAGACCCAGCCTCAGATGGTATATGTTTTCTGCGAGCGACAGGAGATATATGGGCGCTTCAGTAAGTTTCTGACTGTCCGTATATCCTTTCCTGCCATGGTAGGAAAGGATTTATTTTATTTATATTAATGATGGAGATGATGTGTTTTGTCAAAAAAACAAGTATTGGCCCGTATATGGCAAATCATCCTTGTACTGTTGGGCATAAGTTTTATAACTTTTGCCCTTATGATGCTGGCTCCAGGAGATCCTGTACGCCAGATGATTGCCGGCAATCAGGATATTATGGTAACTCAGGCGGAAATAGACGCTGTGCGTCATGAATTGGGTCTTGATAAACCGTTTATATTCCAATATTTAAGTTGGCTTGGAAATATATTGCAAGGAGACCTAGGTTTTTCCTATATGCGGAAGAAACCTGTGTTTGACGTACTTATGGACCATTTGCCGGCTACATTAATTTTGGCTATGGCTTCATCTGTATTTATGATTATTTTCGCTGTGCCATTGGGGATTTTTTCCGCCGTACATTGCAACGGGCCAATAGATTACTTTATACGAGGGCTTACCTTTATAGGTGTATCTATGCCAAACTTTTGGATGGGCTTAATGCTATTGTGGATTTTTGGACTGAAGTTGGGAATACTTCCCATTGTCGGAGGGCGAGTAGGTTTTGACATATTGATTTTGCCTATGACCACATTAGGTGTAGTCATGGCAGCAAAATATACACGGCAGGTACGTGCTACTGTTCTGGAAGAATTGAGTCAGGATTATGTCGTGGGTGCCCGTGCTCGTGGAATGAGTGAGAGTTATATTCTGTGGAGAGAAGTTCTTCCTAATGCCATGTTGCCGTTAATTACATTATTTGGACTGTCCTTGGGTAATTTGTTAGGTGGCGCATCGGTAGTAGAAATGGTATTTTCCTGGCCAGGTCTTGGGTTAACGGTCGTACAATCCATAACATATCGCGATTTTCAGTTGGTGCAAGGCATAGTACTTTGGATTGCTTTAATGTATATGGTTATCAATTTGGTTGTCGACCTTTCCTATAACTATTTGGACCCACGGTTGAGAAAGGCAGGTAAATAGCATGCAAACTATTATTAAGGGTTTAAAGACAAATCGTGCATTTGCTCTTTTCTCTGGGTTAGTAGTCCTGCTCTTACTTATAGCCATTATAGCTCCAGTTATTTCACCATATAATCCTTTGGAAACAATTATGAAGAATGCATATTTACCTCCTTCAGCAGAGCATTTATTTGGCACTGATAAACTTGGACGTGACAATTTCAGCCGCATTTTATATGGAGCTAGGTATTCTATCAGCAGTGTGTTAATGCTTGTAGCCAGTATATTTGTTGTTGGAACGACTCTCGGAATTCTTGCGGGTTATTTTGGGGGTAAATTAGATATTGTTATCATGCGTCTTTCCGACATGATGATTTCATTCCCTGGCATGATTTTGGCAATTGCAGTTGCAGGTGTTTTGGGTGGCAGTTTATTAAATGCTATCATAGCATTAACTGTAGTAAGTTGGACCAAATATGCCCGTTTGGCTCGCAGCATGGTTTTAAAAATAAAAAAGCATGATTTCGTAGAGGCTGCCGTAGTTAACGGAGGCAAAGCAGCGCACATTTTGTGGACCCATATCGTGCCTAACATTCTGCCGCTTATGGTAATTACAGCCGCTTCTGATATCGGCGCAATGATGATGGAGATGGCAGGACTGTCTTTCCTGGGTTTTGGTAGCCAGCCTCCTGCTCCTGAATGGGGTTTAATGTTAAATGAGGGTCGGCAGCAAATGCAGACTGCTCCTTGGCTCATGATTTTCCCGGGTTTGGCGATTTTTATTACAGTAGCTATCTTTAACTTATGGGGCGATGCCCTACGTGATGTTCTTGATCCACGCCAAGAAAATTAGTTGTTAGTTTTTAAAATTATATAAAATTTCAGTAAAAACAAAGGAGAGATGTATCGTGAAAAAAATAGTAAAAACTACCGCAGCGGCGGCAATGATTGGTCTATTAGCATTAGCAGTAGCAGGCTGTGGCGGAGGTGTCGATAAGAAACAAGCTGCCAAAGATACTTTTAAGTTTGGCATGACAAATTTCGACGATAGCCTTGAACCTACGGAAAATTATTTCGGATGGAGTGTAATGCGGTATGGTTTAGGTGAATGCTTGTCAAAATTTGATAAACAGATGAAAACGGTTCCCTGTCTGGCTGAAAGCTGGAAAGTAAGCGATGATAAACTTACCTGGACCTTTAAAATTAGGGATAATGTCGTTTATTCCAATGGGAATAAAGTAACTGGCGAAGCTGCCAAAAAATCTATTGAGCGTACTTTTGCAAAGTCAGCCCGTGCCAAAGCAATATTTGAGTATGAGTCCATTACTTCTGATGGGCAGAATGTAATAATTAAAACTAAAGTTCCGGTAGCTACACTTCCAGGCATGCTTGGAGACCCACTGTTTATAATTATTGATACCAGTGTTACTGATCGTGATTATGCCAAACAGGGACCTATTTGTACTGGCCCGTATATGGTGAAATCATACAGTAAAGAAAAGACATTGATGGAGGCTAATCCGCACTATTGGGGCGGCGCTGTTCCCTTTAAGAATTTGGAACTTAATTCTATTAACGACACGACTACACGTGCTATGGCCTTACAGTCTGGGGAAATTGATGCAGCTGTAAATATTGCATTCGGCGACTTACAGCTATTCCAGGATAAGAAGAAATTCCATATCAGTGAAATTGGCTCACTGCGTGACGTATTAGCTCGTATAAACGTAAGGGAAGGCGGACCTTTAAGTGATCTTCGCGTGCGCCAGGCACTTGTATCTTCGTTGGACAGGGAAACTTATGCAAATGTTTTGCTGAAGGGGACTTTTATAGCTGGTGGTCCGTATTTGCCGCCTTCTGTAGACTATGGATTTGATGAAATTAAGAAGCTTGATAAAAATACTTATAATGTTGAAAGGGCCAAAAAACTGCTTGAAGAAGCAGGTTGGAAAGATATCAACGGCGATGGTATTTTGGATAAAGATGGCCAGAATCTGGAACTGGATTTTGTATATTACAGTGGCCGTGCTGAGCTTCCTCTTTATGCTGAAGCTACGCAGTCTGATGCTGGAAAAGTTGGCTTTAAAATTAATCTAAAAAACGTGGACTATAATACGATTGATGGCATGGGGCAGCGCGGGGAATATGACTTAATGATTTCTAATGTTCTCACCATGCAGGCAGGTGATCCAGAAGTATTCATGAATATGTATACGAGGACCAATATTGATAGCAGCAATCCGCAGAACGGCGGTGGATACAGCAATCCAAAATATGATGCTCTAGGTGATCAACTTATAAAGGAGTTTGATTATGCTAAACGCCGTGAATTAGTAATAGAAATGGAGAAAATTGCTATTGAAGATATTCCAAACTTCGTGTTTGGTTATCCGAAGACCAATATGGTAAGCAATCTCTCAATTACAGGAGCTGAAATTCTGCCCTGTGATTATTACTGGATTACTACGGATATTAAACCTGCTGGAGCCAAATAAGCCTTAATAAAGAAGGGATTATAAGTAATGCTTCTTGAAGTAAAAGATTTAGAAATCAGCTACGGTAAGAAAGTTGTCGTAGCTGGTGTTAATATTGAACTTGAAAAAGGTGAAATACTTTCCATTGTTGGTGAAAGTGGCAGCGGCAAGACTACGGTTATTCGTGCTATTATGGGTTGTTTGCCGGGTGCGGGGCGTGTCAGCGGCGGAACGGTAATTTTTGATGGCAAAGATGTATTGCAGAATACTCGTGATCAATGGCGTGATATTAGTGGCAAACAGATATCTATAATTTTTCAAGACAGCGGGAGCATGATTAATCCTATCCGTCGGATAGGAGGCCAGTTTATTGATTATATCAGAGCACATGCACCTGAAAAATCTGAAGACGAAGCCTATAAGATGGCTACTGATATGCTTACTAATGTGCGCCTTCCAAATCCGGATACTGTTATGAACAGTTATCCGTTTGAATTATCAGGCGGTATGCGTCAGCGTGTAGGTATTGCTATGGCTATTGTGTTCAGTCCTAAAATTATTATGGCAGATGAACCTACAAGTGCACTTGATGTTACAATACAGGCGCAGATAGTTCGCCAGATAGTTGATGTTCGCGATCAATACAATGTTGCTGTTATTATAGTAACCCATAATCTTGGAGTAGCTTCCTATATGTCTAATAAGATTATGGTTATGAAGGGCGGTAGAGTTGTTGAAGGTGGAAAACGAGAAGACGTTATTGGCAATCCAAAAGATGACCATACCAAACAGCTTTTAAGGGCAGTGCCAGTAATAGGCGCTGAGCGCTATATATAGGAGGTATAGATTATGAATAATGTCAGAGAACAGAATGTATCTTCTAATGGTAGAGCACCGATAGTCCTCGAAATTAAAAATATGACTAAAAAATTTGCCCTCGATGGAGGCAAGTTTTTAACTGCTTGCGATAATATCAATCTCTGTGCCTATAAAGGGCAGACACTTGGCATTATAGGCGAAAGCGGTTGCGGCAAGAGTACACTTGCGCGTACTATATTGCAAATTTACCCTCCTACGACAGGCGAAGCTATTTTTGAGGGCAAGGACATATTAAAAGCTACAGGTGAGGAGAAACGTCAGAACAGACGCCATATTCAAATGATTTTCCAAGATCCTACGGCAGCATTTAATCCTAAAATGCTGGTCAAGGATATCGTCTGCGAGCCACTGAAAAATTACGGGCTCATAAAGGATAGCGAAATTGATGAAAAAGCTGCAGAACTTCTCCAGATGGTTGAGTTGCCTCCAGAATTCAAAGATCGTTATCCGCACAGCATGAGTGGAGGACAGCGTCAAAGGATTGGTATTGCCAGAGCCATTTCTCTTGAACCGCAGATTATTGTCTGTGACGAAGCAACATCCGCTCTTGATGTGTCTGTGCAGGAAAAAGTATGCAAGCTTCTCGTTAAATTGCAGAAAGAAAAAGGCATCACTTATCTGTTTATATGTCATGATCTTGGCCTTGTTGATTTAATGTGCCATCAAATTGCCATAATGTATCTCGGCAATATTCTTGAATGGAGGGGAAAATGCCGTATTTTTGAAGACTACAAGCATCCATATACAGAAGCCTTAATGAAAGCAGTATTTAAGGTGGACTTTGAACCAGGCGACAAAATTCAGCCGCTGGAAGGAGAAATTCTAAGCCCTGTTAATCTGTCGATAGGGTGTCCTTTCCAGAACCGCTGCGAATATTGTCAGGATATATGTAAAAAGGAGAAGCCCCAGTTGAAAGAAGTCGAACCCCGACACTGGGTGGCTTGTCATATTGTTAAATGACTAAAAAAGTGCTGCTGTAAGAAGCAGCACTTTTTCAACGGGCAATATCAAAAATTCACAAAAAGTTTTCAATTAAATATAGATGAATATACGCTCATATGTTATAATATTATTATTAAAAGTTTCAGCTGCGTTTTTGTTTTTCAATTTATATGAATTATTGACTGTATGGACAATTAGAAAGGCGGTATGCGTTTAAAATGGATGAAAAAAGACGTGATCTGGAGGATGTAATGAGCAATTCTGAAGACGAACAATCCTTGGGACAATTTGACGGAAATATCCAATGGAATTACGAGAATCATCCTGAAGGCTGCACATGTATCCGTTGCGGACATGATCATAGTCATGAAGAAGGACATATTCACAGCCATACTCATGGTGCAGGATATAAACCAGGAGAAGAAAAGGATAACTATGGCGACCACCATGGTCATGAAAATGGATGTGATCGTGGAGAGGAACATCGTGGACATAGGCACTATGTTGATGGACATCCAGATGATTGTCAGTGTGAAATCTGTTATCCACATGAGGACTATTGTGATATCTGTAGCGAGAGTTTGGCTAATTGCACATGCCGTATGCCTGACGCCGAAAACGTTAAGCGTGTTTATTTGTTGAAAAATCTTGGCTGTGCTAACTGCGCTGCAAAAATGGAGCGTAAGATAAAGGAATTGCCAGGAGTTACATATGCTAATATCAGTTTCGTTACGAGACAATTGCGTCTTTCAGCTAAAGATCACGAGGAATTGCTTCCTATGATTCGGCAGATTTGCACATCTATTGAATCCGATGTCGAAATCATTCCGCGAGGCGCTGGTGCTATTGGCAGCCAAGAGGGATCCAGAGTGTATATGGTAGAAAATCTGGATTGTGCAAATTGCGGTGCTAAAATTGAAGATGCGTTAAACAAAATGCCAGAAATTAAAGAAGCAGTGCTGACATATACAACGAAAAAACTAAAGGTTTCAGCTATTAATCATGATGGACTGCTCGAAAAAATGCAGGCCGTTGTTGATAAAGTAGAAGACGGGGTTGTTTTAAAGGATATTGATGGAGCAGTATTTGATCCATCAATAGAAAGTCGTGCAAAAAGTGGCGGCATACTCTCTTTTTCTAACGAGCAGAGATCCTTAATCGAAATAGTCATTGGTGGAGCTGTCTTTATTGCTGCAGAATGGCTTGAGGTAATTCCCGAAGAATACCATATATATGCATTAATAATAGCTTATGTGCTTTTAGGAGGACGTATTGTATTTACTGTCTTGAAAAATATAGCAAAAGGTAATGTTTTTGATGAAAATTTTCTTATGACGGTTGCTACTCTTGGCGCTTTTGCCATTAAAGCATGGGAAGAAGCGGTTTGTGTAATGTTCTTTTACCGTTTAGGCGAATTTTTTGAAGCTAGGGCTGTGAAAAAAAACCATGGACAGATTATGGACGCAGTGGATATGCGCTCTGAGGTGGTAAATCTTCTGATAGGAGAGGAGGTAAATGTTATTCCTGCAGCAGATGCCAATATAGGTGATATTTTGCTGATTCGCGTAGGGGACAGGATTCCTTTGGATGGTGTTGTTATTGACGGTGAAAGTTTGCTGGATACATCGCCCGTTACTGGAGAGCCTGTTCCGGTAAAAAAAGGTTTTGGCGATGAGGTGGTTTCTGGTTGTGTAAATACTTCTGGGATGTTGAAGATTCGTGTGGAAAAGATTTTAGAAGAGTCTATGGCTACCAAGATTTTGGATTATGTAGAAAATGCAGCGGCCAGCAAACCGCAGATTGATCGTTTTATCACACGTTTTGCCAGAATTTATACGCCTTTTGTAGTTTTTGCCGCAATTGCTACTGCAGTGATTCCTTCGCTTATAACTGGCGAATGGGAATACTGGATTTATACCGCATTGACATTTTTGATAATCAGCTGTCCATGTGCACTCGTTCTAAGCGTACCCATTGCGTTTTTCTCTGGAATAGGGGCAGGATCAAAATTTGGTATACTATTTAAGGGCGGAGCTGCTATGGAAGCTCTGAAAAATGTGGTAGCGGTTGGTATGGATAAAACAGGAACTGTAACCAAAGGCAACTTTGTTTTACAGGAAGTTATTAAAGCTGATAGTCATACAGAAGAAGAAATATTGAGCGTATGCGCAGGAGCTGAACAGGTTTCTACACATCCTATTGCCGTAAGTATTGTTAATGTTGCTACAGAACGTAATTTGATACTAAACCGTCCTGAGAAATTTGAAGAAATTGCCGGTGAAGGGTTGATAACTTATTACGGGAAGGACAGAGTGCTGTGCGGCAATGCGAAGCTTTTAGATCATTTTGGTATTGACTATACTGGCTATACTGAAGTAATATATGGGAGTGAGGTATTAGTAGCTAAAAACAGTGAATATTTGGGCCAATTGCTCATAAATGATACCATAAAAGATGATGCTAAGGCATCAGTTGAAGCTCTTAGGAAGCAAGGACTTGTTACAGTTATGTTGACTGGCGATGGCCAAAAAGAGGCTAATGCAGTAGCTGAAGCTGCTGGTATAGATGAAGTACGTGCTAAACTGTTGCCGCAAGATAAGCTGAATGAGCTTAACCAAGTGCGTAATAAATACGGAGCAGTAATGTTTGTAGGTGACGGCATAAATGATGCACCTGTTTTAGCAGGGGCAGATGTTGGAGCGGCTATGGGGAGCGGTGCGGATGCGGCTATTGGAGCAGCAGACGTTGTTTTTATGACATCTGAAATGAAAGCTATACCTCGGGCCATTAAAATAGCTAAGGCTACAGCAGCTATTGCTTGGCAAAATGTTGCTTTTGCTCTGATAGTAAAAGTTATTATTATGGTTGCCGGACTGTTTGGCTATGCTTCCATGGGGGCTGCAGTTTTTGCGGATACAGGAGTATCATTGTTATGCGTACTGCATTCTGTAAGTATTTTGTATAAGAAGGTCTGACACTGGGAAATAATACAAAGCAACAGGAATTTTCAAAACGGCATTTTATCAACTGAACTGGTAGCGTGCCTTGTTTCATGAGAAATGACTTCACAGCATAGCTAAATTCCGTGTAATAATGTTGATAAATAATATAGGAATATAGAGATATGAGAAATAATTAGAACCCACCTCAATATGTTGACAAATGGAATGTTGACAAATGGAATAAGGTATGGTAAATTTCTTTTAGTAGTTAGTGAAACCGATTGTTAGAGTGCCAAATAGTTAGCGAAGGCTAACTCTCGTGGAGGAAACTATGGTACCGTTATTGATGGCTAAACCTGGGGAAGAGAATACTATTACTGCAGTACATGAAAAAAATGAAACCAGGAGATTTCTGGAAGGAATGGGATTTGTGGAAGGGGCTGCGATTACAGTTATATCAGAATATGATGGCAACCTTATAGTTAATGTAAAAGATGCGAGAGTTGCTTTAAATAGGTCCATGGCTGCTAAAATATTTATTTAAATCTGGAGGGTGTATGAGAACATTAAAAGATGCAAAGATAGGAGAGACTATCACAGTAGCTAAATTATCAGGAGGAGGTGCCTTAAAGCGTAGAATTATGGATATGGGAATTACTAAGGGAATTTCCGTATTTGTACGTAAAGTAGCTCCACTGGGCGACCCTATTGAAGTTACTGTACGCGGGTATGAACTTACTTTACGAAAAACAGAAGCCGAAAGTATTTTAATTGACTGATATGCGGAAGTATATTGTATATTGTGGAGGTTATGATGAGCGAAATAAGAATTGCGTTAGTAGGTAATCCTAATTGTGGCAAAACTACAATGTTTAATGAACTTACCGGTGCTAACCAATATGTAGGTAACTGGCCAGGGGTTACAGTAGAAAAAAAGGAAGGATGGCTTAAAGAGCGTAAGGATGTTATCATTACAGACCTTCCAGGAATTTATTCCCTATCTCCTTATACATTGGAAGAAGTAATTTCTCGTAAATATTTACTAGAGAACGATGTGGATGTGATTCTAAACCTTATTGACGGATCTAATATTGAGCGTAATCTATATTTGACTACGCAATTATTGGAAATAGGCATACCTGTAATTATTGCGCTGAATATGATTGACGTTGTACGGAAAAATGGCGATAAAATAGATATTGAAAAATTAGCGGAAACTTTGGGCTGTGACATTGTAGAGACTTCTGCACTACAGGGAGAAGGCGTTAGAGATGTTGTGGAAAAAGCTGCTGCGTCGGTGCAATCTCATGTAAATTCTTCGAGAATGCTTAAATTTGCTTCAGAAGTAGAGGAAGCATTTAAAATTATTGCTGATGTTATGGGGTCCAGGGTTACTGGAGCAAGTGAGCGTTGGCTTTTGATAAAATTATTTGAGCGCGATAGAGAAATTTATAAAGCATTGGCGGTTACCGATGCAGAACGGGAAAAATTAGAAGCTGCAATCATTGCCTGCGAAGATGTTTTAGGAGATGACGGTGAAAGTGTTATTACAAATGAACGATATAACTATATTGCAAGATTGATGGATACATCCGTAGTTAAGGGAACAGAAGGGATGTCTTCTTCTGATAAAATTGATCGTATAGTAACTAATCGCTATCTGGCACTACTTATTTTTGCAATTGTAATGTTTCTGGTATATTATGTTTCCGTAACTTCCCTTGGTACTATAGTAACTGATTTTACTAATGATACACTGTTTGGAGAATGGATTCAGCCTGTGGTGGAAGACTTTCTAACGGAGGAAGGTACCGAGGAATGGATGGTTTCTCTTGTGGTTGATGGCATCATTGGCGGATTGGCAGCACCTATTGGGTTTGCACCTCAAATGGCAATACTTTTTCTTTTCCTAAGCTTCCTTGAAGATTGTGGCTATATGGCGCGTGTTGCTTTTATCATGGATCGTATTTTCCATAAATTTGGTCTTTCTGGTAAAAGTTTTATACCGCTACTGATTTCATCTGGGTGCGGTGTTCCAGGTATTATGGCTTCGCGGACTATCGAAAATGAGAAAGACCGTCGCCTTACTATTATGACGACTACTTTTATTCCTTGTGGCGCTAAATTGCCACTCGTTGCTTTGATTTCCGGAGCTATTATGGGCGGGTCATGGTGGATGGCTCCAGCTATGTATTTTGTAGGTATTATTGCTGTTATTTGTTCTTGCATAATCTTAAAGAAAACAAGCCTTTTTGCAGGAGATCCTGCTCCCTTTGTAATGGAACTGCCTGCATATCATATTCCTTCCCTTAAAACAATTCTAATTCATACTTGGGAACGTGTTTGGGGATTTCTGAAAAAAGCAGGGACGATCCTCTTCCTTTGTTGTGTTGCAATGTGGTTCCTTTCCACTTGTGGCATTGAAGATGGCGCCTTAGCTATGGTGGAAACTGAAAATAGTTTCATGGCTGTTATTGGCAGCGCCATTGCACCATTGTTTATGCCGATTGGCTTTGATAGCTGGCAAGCAGTAGCATCTGCATTTTCCGGTTTTGTAGCAAAAGAAGCTATTGTCAGCACAATGGCAATACTCACTGGACTTGCAGAGATAGGCGAGGAAGACGCTGATCTTTGGGCAGCCGTAATGAGTATTTTCCCTAATATTGCAGCCGCATTTGCATTCCTTGTATTTAATCTTCTTGATTCTCCATGCCTTGCATCAATTTCCACTATGAGTAAAGAAATGAATAGTATTAAATGGACCTGGGCAACTATTATTTATCAAAATGTTTTTGCTTATGTATTTACTTTTATGGTTTATCAATTTGGAAGAGTTTTGATAGGTGGTGAAGCTTTTACTATACTTACAGGTATTGCAGTTATTGTTCTTGCAATTTTTATTTATCTGCTTGTTCGCCCAGCACCTAAAAGAGATTCTGAAGGTTTTGTGCTTAGTATTGATGTGAAATGATATAAGATAAGTTTGTGAAAAGAGGCGACTCGGTGGCAACGTGGATCGTAGGATTAGTTATAGTAGGGGCTATCTTTTTTGCTTTAAAATATGTCTTAAGGACTGCAAAACAAGATGGTTGTGGCAACAGCGAAGAATGTTGTCATTGTAAGATGGAAAAGAAATCTGAAATAAATTTAAAATCGTGATAAGAAATTTAAAAAATTAAAGTAAAAATATGTCCGCTTTTTAATTAAAGCGGACATATTTTTATGTAGCGATTCAGAAAAAGATTAGAGTGTGGCATAAAAACAATATATAATATAATATAAAATATAAATATACAAAATATTGTATTTCACCCTTGATAAGAAGGAAATAATTGGTATAATAAAAATACAATTAAAAATAGTAATACAGGTCTGGCGGATAAGTGGAATTAACCACGTGGACTGTATTGCTTAGTAAAATGCCGACCGCCTGGGCACTTGTCTATGCCCGGGCGTTAACCTACTCTCGGAGATGAGAAATTTCTTCTGGAGGTTTTATTTATGAAAAACAAATGGGTCATAGCTTTAGCGGCAATTGGCATTCACATTTGCATAGGCAGCGTATATGCCTGGAATGTACTTACGCATCCAATAATGCTGGAAATGAGATTTTCACTTAGCGATACTACTTGGGCATTTTCTATTGCAATTTTATTCTTGTGCACATCTGCTGGTTTTTTGGCAGTTATGTTGAAAAATACGGACCGCATAAAAGTGGTTTTGTGCCTATGACATTTTTCTGTATTGGAATGTTTGGTACTGCATTTGCCATTTTACAGAATAGTTTGCTTTTAATGTATTTATTCTATGGCGTTATCGGCGGTATTGGTCTTGGAACGGGATATATAACGCCAGGGCCGATTGTAAAATGAAGTTGAACAGTTAAAAAATCCATAGCGATTGAATCCGTGGTAGAATAGAGTTCACACACAAAACCCTATAGAGGAGGACAATCACTATGGACTACCCGCATTCTATCACA
>JAJQDY010000048.1 GCA_021201965.1 Phascolarctobacterium sp. | reverse complement strand
CATTTCATGTATCCATTATATCATATCCCCGCCCCACCCGTGGAACCCCCGGTTACACGAATTAAAATACACACATGTGCGTTTTTGCACACCCTTTTTTTATAGTGTGCATTTTTCCCTGAAAAAAGCCCTTTTTCCTGCCCTCACCGCTCCCTTAAAAGCCGCACTGCGCAATGCTTTTAGCTGTGTCCCAATTTTAAAAAATGAAGCGGCGCAAAATGCACACCCCACTCTTTTTTGTGCATTTTCACGCACACTTCACTTTTACCCCTTATAGCACGCTGCCATGCCCTTTCCCGGCATTTTAAAAAGAAAAGGCATGCACGTAGTGTACATGCCTTTTTCTGCGTTTTTAAGGAAATTTTCAGGAATCCCGCCTGTTTTTAAAGACCAGGCGCAGGATGTTCTTACCGTCCCGCCTTTAATAAACTGCGCTGTCCGTATAGTGCCTTATGAAAATGCGGCCGAAGCCCCAGGGCGCCCTGGTAAGAAAATAGTCCCAGTCCGCCAGGGGATCGAAGGGTACTCCCCCGTCCGTCAGCTGCAGCATGAAAACATCCTTTTCCGCAGCATAAGCCAGCGCCACGTATTTTACCCAGGCAGGCTCTAAGGGATACTCGTAGGTCACGATGTTAAACAGCGCTTCCTCCGCCACAAGGCGCACCGTTGCCATTTTTCACTGGTGAGCGTTTTCCACGCCCATTCCTCAATACATTTTAACATTTCCGGAATTTTATCCTCCGCCGCCGGAAAATATTTTTCCACAATAATGCCCTCCTTCCTTCTTCCTTCTATATACATATAATATGCGGCCATCTGGAAATGGCAGGAAATAATTCAAAGTTTACAAAATTCTCATTTTTTTCCGCTGCTTTAAATTTTTCTTGACTTCATTGCTATATCACGTTAAAATGTTACTCACATGCAGTGCTGCAGTTGCTACCTTTTTTTACTCCTTTCAGTTCTCCAGGCAGCACTACACTTCGGCACTGCCCGGCAATCCCCGAAATCACCTCTCTTTTAAACTGCAGGTTTTCCGGGCAGTGCCCTCCTTACCGCCATAACGCCTGCCAGGGTGGATTTTAACCTCCTTGTCTCTCCCCCTTCCCCGGGACGGCGTTATGTAGCAGCCGCCTTTAAGGGCGGGTTTTTTATTTTAAGGCATAAAAAACCGCGTGCGGTACACGCGGTGTATATCATAAATATCGCTTCAGGATTTTTTCGCGTCAATAAAAATAAATTCCGGTTTCCCGGCCGGGCCGCCTTTTAAGGGCGGCCCTTCCGTCTTAAAGGCCATGTTTTGCGAGCCATATCCAGAAATAGATACAGATCACGGCGAGTAGTACCGCCGCGCAGATGATGACGGCCCGGATATACGGATGATGCAGGATGGCTGTCTTCTTTTCCAGCGCTTCCCCGAGCTTTGCAATAAAGCCCTTTTCCTCCGCCTTCTTTTTCCGGGATTCCCAGTCTTTCAGGTACCCCACACCGCTCCACACGTCACCGGCGGTTTCCCCGTCCATTTTATTTAAATAAACGGTAATGCCGTTAGTGCTGTCGTTTATGGTCATCTCTTCGGCCTTCACTGATTTAAGCGCCAGCCAGATGCTTATTAACATGCTGGCACCCGCAAGTATCGCGTACATGCTACTGTGATAGTCGTCTATGTTTTTCCACCCCCTTTTCCGGTTATATTGAGACAAGTATAAGGCAAATTTAAAAAAAATGCAAGGGATTTTTTAAAGGAAATACTGTCAACCAAAAAATTACGGCCCCTTTTCAGAGACCGTTTTTTTATGGAGCTACTGACGGGACTCGAACCTGCGACCTGCTGATTACGAATCAGCTGCTCTACCAGCTGAGCTACAGTAGCAATACATCTGATATTATACCAGAAAAAACCCCGTTGGCAAATTATTTTTTATCCTGGGTAGCGTTAGCCCGCTCTGGGGCATGAGGATTATATTCGCATCGCAGCCTGCAATGTCCCCCGCCTTTTTCATCGCTTCCTCCATGGATGCGGCATGCTCGAAGAACATGAGCTCCGACATCTCCTTTTCCATGCCGGAGACGAGGATGAATTTCGCCCGTTTCATGAACCGCATTATGGCAAAGGCCTTATTGGCGCCTATGACGAACCTTTTTTCAAGCGCCGCCTTTATGGATTCGGGGGATGGGTTGTCCCGCATGGTTTTTTCCAGGGCCGCACTGTCGCTCCCTCCCTCGCATTCGCCAATTATAATTACCGCGCCGCCCTCACGCACCACGCACCATGCGTTGTCCATGGTCTTCTGCAACTGGTAGACGTTTATGTCATTTGGGTAGCCGCCGCAGCTTGCTATCACTATGTCAGACGGGCCATCTATCGTGACCCCGTAAACCTCGTCCACGAATCCACAGGCCTTAAGGTGCGCCTTTCCCAGTCGCCGGCAAAAATCTTGAGGAACTGTTTCTTCGCGTCAAGGACCGCGTTAAAGAGGAAGAGCTTGTGCTCCTTCGCAAAGATGGACACCCATTCAATCTGGTCCTCGTAAATGGGGTTGCCGTGGAGCTTGCCTATCTCCACCTCGGGCAGCATCATGAGGCTGTGGTTCTTCCTTACGGTCTCCATGGCCGCGCACCCGTGGAGGATTACCTTCCTGCCGCCGCAAAAGCCCGCAAAGTAGTGGTGGACTATGCTCCCCGTCAGGATGACGAGGTCAGCGTCGCATATATATCTGTTAATCCACACGGGGGCCCAGTAGGACGTGTCGCCGAAATAAATGAAATCCGCCTAGGCGTTGCAGTCGCTGTTGTACATTTTAAGGTGCCACACAACTTCCCTGCCCACGGTTTCCGCCATCTCATCTTCCGTCATTATCCTGTGGGTGCCAAGGGAAAAGACAATGTGCATGTCCTCGTCCCTTACGCCGAGCTTGTTCATCTCATTAACCAGGATGGGCATGAATTCGAAACTGTTGGCCACGCTGGTCAGGTCGTTGCAGATGAAGGCGACCTTCTTCCCTTTCCCCACCAGTTCGTTTATCGGCTTTTCGCCAATGTGGTGGTAGAGCGCGTCAAGGACTGTTACCTTAAAGTTTTCGACCGGCGGCATCTCCTTTATCACAAGTTCCGCAAGGACCCTCGTCTCGTCAAGGGTAAAATCCCTGTAGCCGTGTCCGCATTTGTAGGAATATTTTTTCATTCTCCCGCCGCCTTCTGCGTAATTTCTTTTTTAATTATATCATTATTTTTTCGGCAGTGACAGCATGGTGCTGGTAAAAATTATGCAGGCCATTCCGAGGTAATCCTCAATGGTAAGCTTCGTGCCGAGCAGCGTCACCACGACCGCTATCGACGCCAGGGGCTCCGCGCAGGATATGAGGCTCGCCTTCGTCGACCCGACAAGCTTAAGCCCCGCAAGGTAGACGCTGTAGCTTAAAATAGTCTCCCCAAAGAGGAAGTATGTAAATGCCATGACCGCCCCCGCATCTCATGTCACAGGCTGGTCAAATGTGTTGCATAAAATAATGAGGGCAAGTCCCGAAATAAGCTGGCCCAAGCCTATGAGAGACGCCGCCGTGTATTTTTTAAGCATCTCCGCGGGCTTTACGGTGTAGTAGGCATAGGCAAGGGATGAAAGGATCCCCATCCCCACCGCCGCAGGCGATAGGGCAAGGCTTTTAATGCTCCCGTGGGTGGCAAGGAGGAATACCCCTCTATGAGGGCGAACACTATCCCGAGGAGCTCCATGCCTTCAGGCATCTTCCTCCTCACATTGGACATCCAGATCATGACGAAAACTGGAGCCGTGTACTGCAGCACCGTCGCCGTCGCCGCATTGCAGATGGATATGGTGTAGTAAAAGCCGAGCTGCACCCAGAAGACCACGAAAAAGGAATAGGCCGTCAGGTCCTTTTTTTCATCCCGCAGCATGGCGAAAATATTGCGCTTCTGCACGCACCTCGCATAGGCAAGGAACATCAGCCCCGCAAGGATCTGGCGCACTATGACGAGCCATACGTGGTCCGCACCGCAGTATTGGAAGAGGTACTGGCCGGCAACGCCGCCCATGCTCCAGGCCGCCGCCGCAAGGACTATAAGGACTGCTCCCTTGAAATTCATCTTTTATCCACTTCCATAAAAAAACGGGAACGCCCAGAGGCGTCCCCGATACTTTTCAGGCTAAGTAATGGTTGCCAGAAGATAACTTATGGCAACCATTAGGATGGTCAGCGTGATCATCATGGGATCTGCGATGGCCGTCCTGTAGTTTTCAGGATCATAGGCCTTGCGCTTCCTGAAGGGCCTTGCGTCAAGAAGCTCCATGGGGTTGGCCGAAAGCCCCATGGCCGCAAGGTAGAGGAGCTCCCATGCATGCCCGAGGGCGCTACAGAGGCTGCAGAAAAGCGCGCTGGCGCCGCTCACCATGGATGCGATGAGCTTTCTGTAGAACCAGTCCGTATCAAGTGAGAGGGCCGTATGCGGCTCCATCTTACTTAAATACATCATAAATGGCAGGATGGCCACAATAACCATCTGCATGAACTGCAGGACATGCGCCGGCGCATAGGGGGCGTAGGTAACCTCATAGGGCAGGTGTCGGTAGAGGTAGTCCGGTATGCAGCCGTACATCGTGCAGAGCACCGCGCCGAGTATCATGCCGGCGTACATGTTTTTCGGTGCCGACCTTTCTATCTTTATGTCATCATAGGGACACAGGAAGATGAAGTAACCCATCTTAAGCGTTATGGAGAGGAATGTACCTATGCTGGCCACCTCAAGCAGTGTAAACACTTCATGGATCTCCGCTTCAAGGGATGCGGCGACGGTCATGTTCTTACTGATGAACCCGTTGAAGAATGGAACGCCGGATATTGAGAAGGCCCCGATGAAAAAGCATATTGCAACAATAGGCATCTTCTTTGCCATGCCGCCCAGCTGGTTAATGTATTTAATGCCCGTCGAGTAAATAATTATCGATACGCACATAAAGAGCAGTGATTTAAAGAGGATATCCGAGAAGGCATGCGCCGTGGCACCGTCAAGTGCCATGTTGGAGCCGACGCCAGCGCCAGCCACCATGAAGCCTACCTGGCTTATGATATGGAAGCTGAGCAGCTTGCGCATGTCATTTTCCATGACCGCATAGCATGCGCCGTAAAGCGCCATCAGCACGCCGAGTCCCATTAAGATCTCCGTGCCGCTGAAAATGCGGATTAAGGCATATACGGCTGTCTTTGTCGTAAAGGACGAGAGGAAAATGGTCCCCGTCAGCGTGCCCTGGGGATATGCGTCAGAAATCCAGGCGTTAAGCGGCGGACATGCGGTATTGGTGAGGACGCCTATGAGGATCAGCCAGAAGGCCGTGTCATGGGGTCCAGCCGTAAGGTTCGTTATGAACCATTCGCCGCTGCTTACCTTAAGGAAAATACCCGCAAGCAGAAGGTTGCCGCCGAACATGTGGACCAGGAGATACCTGAAGCCGGCCCGCCTTGACTCCGGCGTCTTCCTGCACCAGATGAGGAAGAGGGACGTTATGGCAAGGGCTTCCCAGAAAAAGATCAGCGTCAGCCAGTCCTTGGCAAGGGCCACGCCGATGGCGCTGCCGCAGTAGGAAAGGCAGCTCAATGCTTCCATGCGGTTTTCGTTGTGGCATGCGTAAATGCCGCCCACCACCGCCATAATGGCAAAGGCCAGGGTAAAGACGAAACTCAGCTGGTCAACGTAAAGGTAATGGAGCCTGTAGCCGTAGACGAAAGCCACATCCACGTCCATCCCGACGTGCAGGTTTATGGTTGACAAAAATGCGAGGAGCGGTCCAAGGACAAGCATTATCTTCCTTAGGATTTTCGGACCCGCCATGGCAATGAAGCCCGAAATCACGAGGATAATCCCGGGATGTATCAAAATGGGATGAATGCTAGTCACCTGAATCACCCCCGTCATCATAATAATCTTCGTCCCGCTGCAGGAACGGAGCCATAATCATTTTGGCGACTATGATGAGCGCCCAGCAGCCCACGAAACCGAAGAAAATGTTATACCCGTAGTGGAACGGCCACCATGAGGGCGCATGCCCGTGGATTCCCGCCATTTCAATGGCGACGGAAAGAATGAGTGCGGCAATCACTATAATGTAGATAGTCTTCTTACGCATCAGTGCCAGCCTCCTTCCGTCCAGCCGTGGCAGATGGCTTCACTCGCCATATCGGCCAGATCCGCGAAATGCGGGTAAATATCAGGAACAACGCCTAAAATAATGGCGATGACCGTGGTTGCAACTATCGGAATCAACATGCAGTAGCTGAATTCCCCGAATTTCCTGGTGTGCTCTTCAGGATCCTTCCTAAAGTAGGCCATCCTGACGACGGGCATCAAGTAGCCCGCGGCAAGGAGCGCCGACGCAACCCAGATTACCACAAAGAGCGGCCTTCCGCTCTGTACGGCCCCGAGTGCCAGATGCCACTTGCTGACGAAACCCACTAGGAAAGGCGTCCCCGCTATGCCGAGGGAGGCTATGGTAAAGCAGGCCATCGTCACGGGAATGTGTTTTGCTATGCCGTGCATCTCGCTCACGTTATGGATATGGGTCCGGACTATGATAAGCCCGGCGCACATAAAGAGTGTAATCTTCATTACAGCGTGAGCCACAAGATGGAGATAGGCGCCTTTAATGCTTAAGGGCGACAGGAGCGCCGCACCGAGCACGATGTATGAGAGCTGCCCCACCGTGGAAAAGGCAAGCCTTTTTTTCAGCTCATCCTGGCGTAGGGCAATAAGCGATGACATTATAATCGTCGCCGCGGCCGCCCAGGCCACGAAATCTATAATCCTCAGCTCGCTTAAGAGCTGGGGCCCGAAGACGAAACCTATAATCCTCAGCACGCTGAAGACGCCGGTCTTTACGACCGCAACCGCATGGAGCAACGCACTTACCGGGGTCGGGGCGATCATTGCGGCGGGCAGCCAGCCGTGAAGCGGAATTACCGCAGCCTTTACGGAACCTGCGCAGATCATGAGTACGAATATCCCCTGGAGCAGCCAGTGCGGGCCCATGTCGGCAGTTAAGAACCCACCGGACTTGAAATCAATGGTACCCGAAATGCAGTAGATGGCGATGACGCCTGCAAGGAAGAGCTGCCCGGAAACCAGGGTGTAGGCCAGGTATTTGCGGCTGGCAACTAGGGCCTCATGGTTGCGCTCGTGGAGGACGAGGGGCCAGGAAGCCATTGTTAAAAGTTCGTAGAAAATGAAGAACGTCAGGAGGTTCGAGGCCATGGCAATACCAATGACTGCGCTCATGCAGATGGCGAATGCGGCAAAATAGCCCGTCTGCTCATGCTCGTGGTTGCATCTCATGTAGCCTATGGAGTAGAAATTAATGAGTACCCAGAGAAGCGATGCAAGCACGGAAAATACCATGCCTGCGGGATCGGTCCTTAGCGTTAAGAAAACTGTATCCGTCATCTGGCACAAGGTCCACTCGTAAACGTTCCCCTCAAGCACCGCCGGCAGCATGGAAAGGATAATGCCGAACTTTATGAATGATGCAATAATGCTCCAGGCCTCGCGCACGTCAGGATGCCTGCGGCTGCAGGAAATGAGGACCGACGCGAAAAGCGATACGCCTACGGCAAGAAATGGTCTACAGTCCAGGATGATCATCTTACAAACACCTCCGGCAGTCCCATTTTAATGATGTCCGTAACTATATCCACGCTGCAGAAGCCGAGCACTAAAATGCCCACGCCAAGAACGAGGATCGGTACGGCCATCTCAAGCGGCAGGCCGAGCTTTGCGCCTACCGGCTTGTACACTTCGGAAAGGGATGCTTCCTTCTGCACGAACATCTGCTCTATGATACGGAAGAAATAAACAGCATTTAGGAGGCTGCTTATAACGAGAATTACAATGTAGAAATACTGCGCGCCGGTATATGCGCCGAGCAGCAGGTACCACTTGCTGAAAAACCCGCAGGTGGGCGGCAGCCCTATCATGGAAAAGGAGGCCAGCGTTACCGTTATGGTACTTATAGTAAGTTTCTTGTTAAGCCCGCCCAGGCGGTAGAGGTTTACCACCCCGAAGCGGTAGGCAATGCCCCCTATTACAAGGAAGAGTGAACTCTTCATGAAGGCATGGTTTACTATATGGAGCACGGCGCCGATGAAGCCGTAGAGGTTGCCCATGGCAAGGCCTATGGCAATGTAGCCGATCTGGGCCACGCTGGAGTAGGCCAGCATGCGGCGGAAATCGTACTGGGCAAGCGCCATAATGGAACCTATGAGCATGGCGGCTATGCCGAGGACGCCGATGACGTCCAGCACGTGCTGCACGACGACATTATCCACCCTGAAAATATAGTAGAGGAAACGGATCATGGAATATGCAGGAACCTTGCTCATGCAACCGGCAATGAGCGCCACGGCACCCGGGTGTGCGTAGGTATAGGCATCAGGCTGCCAGCCGTGCATCGGGAAAAGGGCCATCTTAATGCCGAAGCCCACGACAAAGCAGGCCACCGCCAGGGCAAAGAGCGGGGAGTTCAGCCTGTCCGCGAGAAGCGTGGCAAGGTCGGCCATGTTCAGGGTACCTGTCATGGCATAGAGGTAGGCGACGCCCATAAGGTAAAGTGATGCGCCTATGGTACCTATGAGCAGGTACCTGAATGCCGCAACCATGGATTTCTTCCCGCCGAGGGCAATGAGCCCGTAGCCCGAAAGTGACATTATTTCAAGATATACGTAAAGGTTGAATACGTCGCCCGTTATGACCATGCCGCACATACCGACGGTCATGAGCCCGAAGAGCGTGTAGTAGCCGCCGACATGCAGCCAGTCCTCGTCCCTGAGGAACGGACGGCCGTAGAAGGAAACCAGCATGGCAATGAAAGTAATGACCGTGACAATGAGCCCGTTTAGGGGATCAATGACGAATTCAATGCCAATGGGCGGCTCCCAGTTGCCCATCCAGTAATGGATAGGCGTGCCGCCTGCCGCCAGTACCTGGTACAGGCAGTCAACCGTACAGAGGAATGACGCTACTATGGACGCTATTACAACCCAGGAACCCAGGTTGCGGCCTATGCGGCTTAAAAGCATACACAGAAGTGCAGCCGTTACCGGCAGAAGCACAATAAGCACAGGCGCATTCTGCGTCATTTACTGGCCCTCCTTAATACTTCGACTTCCTCGACGGAGCCGTAAATTTCCTTGATCCTCATTAAAAGCGCCAGGGCAACGCCCGTGGTACCGAGGCTTACTACTATCGCTGTAAGCATGAGCCCGTGGGGCAGGGGGTTGACATAGGCGTCAGGGTTTTCCGTCAGCCCGTTTAAAATGGGCACGGTGCCCCCGTCCTTCTGCGCCAAGCACAAATAGAAATAGATCACGGCCACCTGCATGACATTCATGGCCATGAGTTTCTTCATATAGTTCTTGCTGAATACCATCCCGTATACCCCGAGGAAGAACAGGATCAGCACAAGGGAATAAATGCCCCGGGTCTTTAAAAACTCATTCAGTGCCAGCATCTTCGTCCTCATCCCCTCTTTTGGTAATTGCTTCCATCAAGTTAATTATTGTCATCATTACGCACATGGCAACGCCGATCTCAATGATGAAGATGGCCATGGCATGCATTTCATGGACCGGTTCCATATGGATTGGCATGCAGTCGTATTCCAGGAATTTGCCGCCGTTTAAAACCGTCATCCAGCCGGTGAACGCATAAATGAATGTCCCGACGCCCGCCATAATGACGGAGGTGTTTCCCTTTATATTAAAACCGTTCTCTCCGTTACCAAGCACCATGCGTGATATAAGAATGCCCACCGCCAGCAGCGCCCCGGCCTGGAAGCCGCCGCCCGGTGACGATTCGCCCATACACAGTACGTAGATGCCATAGACAATGGTGAACGGCACCAGCCCGCGGAAAGCTATGTTTATGATTATTCCGCCGAAACCCTTCATTTTAAAATCTCCCCGCCTTCATCACGTCGATTAATCTCTTCCTCCGGGCGCCTGCCGCACCTGTTGCTGGTCAAAAGCAGCACCGTCGTCAGCCCGGCAAGGAACATTACCGTGGTCTCCCACATGGTATCAAAACCCCTGTAATCTATAATTACGGCGGTAACCACGTTGAGGGAACCGGTATCATCGATACTTTCGGAAATATATGTAGGTGTCACATGCTGGTTAGGCGGCGTGTTCACATCGCCTATTACCGGCATATAGGTCACAAAGGAACAAAACATCCCCGTGATGGAGGCTAAAAGTACTGCAATAAGTCCGCGCATTATTTACACCACCTATCGATTTTCTTTAAGGATGCCACGAAGAAAATTGTCGAAATGGTGCCTATGACCGCTTCCGTAAAGGCAACGTCAGGGGATCCCATCATCAAATACAGCAGCACGGCGCAGAAGCTAAAGGCGCTGTAAATAATTGTCGCACCCAGGATATCCTTGCAGAATATCACTGCACATGTTATGAGTATCAGGAATATTAAGAGGACAGCCTCAATTATGTAAATCTGCATGCTGGTCTTCCTCCTTCTGTTCCAAAAGCGCCTTTATGGCACTGATCTCTTTTATCGTCCATACCTTGTGCCTCGATTTGTAGGCCGCCTTGCTTAGGATGTGCGTGCCAATCGGGTTCGCAAAAAAGAGGATCAGGAATACGAACACCATCTTAAGGGACGTTATGGTAGCGCCCTCATAAATGATAAGCCCGATAAATGACAGCATGACCCCCATGGTCTCGCTGTTCCCTGATGCGTGGAGCCTAGCATAAAAGTCAGGCAGGCGCAGGATACCGATGGCGGAAACTATGAAAAATATCGCACCGCAGGCTATGAAAATTGCAGCTATGGCTTCCCTGATGCCGTTTATATCTGCGCTCATAAATGCTTCCCCCCTAGGAATTTTGCTATAATTACGGATCCCACGAACCCGATGAGGGAGTAAGAAATCGCTATGTCAATATAAAGGTCGGGCCTGTTGTCAATGTAGCCGAAAAGCACGAGCAAAAGAATGGTATCTGCGGCAATGACGCTGAGGCCGTTCATGCGGTCAAAGGCGCTGGGCCCTAAAAACAGGCGCTGCAGCATAATGGCGATAAGGAAGATAATGGCAACCATTAAGGCAATGAAAACAACTGACATTATTCACCCTCCTCATCCGGCAGCGGATCAAAATCAAATTTTTCCCCGAAGAGGTCCGCGATTTTCGCCTGCATGCTCCCGTCAAGCACGCCCTCAGCGGTAAAGTCCGTCAGGGCATGGATTTCAAAAAGTCCGTCATCCTCGACGTTTACCGTCACGGTGCCTGGCGTAAGCGTTATGGAGTTCGCCAGGAGCGTTGCCGCCACGGGATTGTCCATGCGGAAATAGAAGCGCACTATCCGCGGGTTTATCGGAAGATCCGCATCACATATGGTCCTCATGACATGGACGTTGGCGAGTATCAGCTGCCACAGCAGCCAGAAGGCATAGCAGGCGAACTTATACTTGAAAACGTCAAAGATAAAGTATTTCTTCGTTTTATCCTCACTGTCCACCAATAAAAGCGGATAGGTGACCAAGGCCGTTACGGCACTTGCAATCACCCCGTAGAAAATTATCTTTGGCTCAATGGTTCCCGAAAGCCCAAGCCAAAAAATGAACAGGGCAATAAAGAGCCGTGCTATATGGCCCCTGGGCGAGCCGACTATGTTTTTGTCATTGAAAATTCCCTGTTCCTGTTTTTCCAATGTCTGCACCTTTCTTTTATGAATTCATGCATAAATTATTTAATAAAAAATCTGAAAATCTTACCAGTTTTCACGGCATTTTAAAAATTTTAACGCTCCCCGACACATTACCCTTTAAGGTCAACCTCCTCAAAGGAGCAGTCTTCCGTTGGAATCATCCTTGCCGCCAGGCGCCATACTCTTTTAAGGTCGGCAGTGCAGCATATCCTTACCGTACCGCTGCCTTCCTCCCTGAGAAGCCCGCTGCGCTCCAGGTCCTCCGCAGCATCGGACGCAGTCTTTTCGGCCGGGTCAATTATTTTAATTCCGCCTAGAATGGCCGCCATTTCATCTTCAATAAACGGGAAATGGGTACAGGATAAAATAACCGTATCAACGCCTTCATTTATAAAATCCGCCGTGTATTCCCTTATGGCGGCTTCCATTTCAGGAGTGGCGAATTTTTCCTCTTCTATGAGCGTCACGAATTTCGGACAGCCCTTTGCAAAAACCAGGGCATCCCCGTCAAGCGCCAGGATTGCCTTTTTGTGCGCCCCGGTGCTTACGGTAAAGTCCGTCGCCAAAACGCCTATCTTTTTATTCCTGCTGGCCGAAAGGACCAGCTTTTCCCCTTTTGACATTCCTATAATATTAAAGGTAAAACCTTTTTTCAGTGATTCCGTCCCGAGGGATGTTATCGTGTTGCAGGCAAGGACCACGAGTTTCACGCCCCGTCTTCCCAACCAGCCAATTCCTTCCAGGGTGAGTTCCCTTATTTCCTTCTCTGCCCTGGTCCCGTAAGGGGTCATTGCCGTATCCCCGAGGTATACGAAATCCTCATGGGGCAGTGCCCTGTACAGGCATTTTAAGACGGAAAGCCCGCCGACGCCTGAATCTATTACACCGATCGGTGCCATTTTATCCATAAAGTCCCTCCGCTAATAGATATCCCTGGAAAGGATTATCCTGGTACAGCTTTTAACACTATAGATTATAGCACCCTTTCCCCCTAATTTAAAGTGGAAAATTATCATGCCCCGGGAAAAAAGGAAAGACGGCCCAAGGGCCGTCTTATTTTGCCGTGAGTCCGCCGTCAACGAGGATTATGCTGCCCGTCATGAAGGCATTTTCAGGTGACGCGATGGCGCAGATCACGTGGGCAATGTCGTCTGCACTTGCTATTCTTTTTAACGGGTATTCAGAAAGCAGGTCCTCCCTGGTGTATCCCCCTGCCGCAAGCTGCGCGCTGAGCATGGGGGTCTCCACATCCCCGGGACATATGCAGTTCACCCTTACTTTCGGGGCAAGGTCCAGGGCCAGTGCTTTCGTAAGCGATACCACCGCGCCCTTTGACGCGCAGTAGAGCGGGCAGCCGTAGTTGCCGTGCAGCGCGGCATCAGATGCGCTGTTTATGATGGTGCCGCCTTCCGCCAGTTTCGGAATGGCCGCCGCCGTAAGGTTCATGACCCCTTTTATGTTGACATCCGTCATCCTCTTGTAATCTTCTTCCGACATCTTTTCCAGGGGCTGCTCGAAATATATCCCCGCCCCGTTTATTAAAATGTCAATCTTCCCCTCGATATTGTCAATGGCAGTTTCGCATGCCGCCCTGTCGCCCACGTCGCAGGGAAGATAGGCCACCTTCCGCATGGTGTGCTGGAGGATGGTTTCTGCGGCAAGGAAACCTTTTTCCCTGTCACGTCCGAGAATATAAACATCAGCGCCGTCTGCCGCAAGTTTTGCCGCGGCGGCAAGCCCTATGCCGGAAGTGCCTCCGCTTATAACCGCGAGAAGCCCTTCGCATCCGTAAGAAACAGTCATTCTTCCTTCTCCTTTGGCGGCAGCACTATGGTAAGGCATGTGTAGCTACCTTTTTCGCTGGAAAGCTTCAGCTCCATGTCATGGCGCAGGGCTATCTGCCTTGCAATGGCGAACCCCAGGTCGCTGCCTGATTTATTCTTTTCATTGGGTACCTTGTAAAACCTCTCGAAAACGTGGACAATATCCACTTCGCTTATGCCGCAGCCGTAATCAGTCACCGTGATATTGTTTCCGGCAAGTTTTGTCCACATGTCCGACCTCTTCCGAAATTTTATGCTGTTCTGCATGAAAATCAACATCACCTGGCGCAGGCGCCCGTAGTCACACTGCAGGAGGTAAACTTCCGTGTCGAGGTCCACGTTCACGCATATCCCTTTTTCCATGCCCAGCTGCCTGCCGCTGCGGGCTGCGTCATGGATGACGTCGCAGATGTTCAGGGTTTCCTTTTCAATGGGGAAATCCGTGTTCTGAAGCCTTGACAGGTCCAGGAGGTCGTTAATCATGCGCTACAGAAATACGCTTTCGCTCAGCATCTGCTCATGGTATTTTTCAATATCCCCCGCGTCCGTCACGATGCCGTCCTTTATGGCTTCAAGGCTGCCCCTTATTACCGTTACCGGGGTCCTCAGATCATTGGAAACGTTGGCGATAAATTCCTGGCGCATCTGCTCCAGTTTCTGGCTTTCCTCATCGGCAAGTTTTAGGCGCTCCGACAGAATATCAATGGTTTTTGCCAGATCCCCCATCTCGTCGCTGCGCTTAATGTTGCAGCGGGCGTCGTAATCCCTGTCCGCGAGCCTTGTGGCGGTGCCCTTCATTATATTAAGCGATTTCGTGAACCGCCAGGAAAAGATAATGCTCAGGAGGAAGGCCACGATAAGTGTGGAAAGGCAGCTGAGGAGCAGGATCATTATACCCCTGTCCGCCACTTCCCTCATCCCCTGCATTGGGGCTGTGACAAGCACGGCGGCGCGTATTTCCTTTTCCTTGTTATAGACAGGGACGCCCATCGTCAGCACTATTTCCTCTATCACCGGGTTAAATTCTTCCAGGGTAAAGCTCCCGCCGCTGAATACCCCTTCAATATTTTCCCTGGCCTTCGGCGATAAATGCATGTAAGCCTCTTTAGGGGCCATTTCCATGGAATCCTGCTGGGCGGATCTCCTACTTAAGGGGTTTAATGGATGCTGCGGGGTATCCATGCGCAAGTTGCGCTCTGCGTCAACCACTCACACGTACTCCATGTCCACGTCGTTGAGCGATCTTATCAGCCTGCTGCTGAAAAGAGCGGCACCGTACCTGTTCTGGAAAAAGGACATGTTGTCGCCTATAATGCTCGCAATCTTTACAGCACGGTCGTGCATTTCCCTGCTCCTGTTTTCCAGGGTATGCTCACGGAAGAAATGGGTAAACGTGATACCCATGCCTAGGGAAAAGAGTACCAGTACAATTGTGAAATAAAATGCCAGTTTCCAGGCAATATTGCTTTTCATTTATTTCTCCTCAAAGCGATAGCCGACGCCCCAGATGGTCTTTATGTCCATGCCCTGATGGTCAAACTATCAAGCTTCGCGCGCAGGCGTTTAATGTGGGGATCCACGGTACGGCTGTCACCCAGGTAGTCATAGCCCCAGATGCTGTCGGGGAGGTTCTCCCTGCTGAAGACCTTGCTGCTATTTTTCTCAAGGGTCCAGAGAAGTTCAATTTCATTTTTCGTAAGAGGCACTTTCCCGCCGCCTATTTCAACCTCGTATTTTTCAATGTCAATCTTGAGGTTGCCCACGGCATACATACCCTGCCTGGACTGCTCAGACACCTGCATGCGGCGCAGCACAGCACGGACCCTTGCCATGACCTCGCTTGCGGAAAAAGGTTTTATCACGTAATCATCGGCACCGATGTCAAGACCCATTATCTTGTCATAATCCTCGCCCCGGGCCATTAACATCATTACCGGCACCATGGATTTTTTGCGCAGCCGCCGGCAGACTTCAAACCCGTCAACTTCCGGCATCACTACGTCAATGAGCACCATGACTATTTCACCGGCGTTTTTGGCAAAAAGCTCCAGGGCCTCGGCACCGTCCAAAGCAATTATGGGCTCCCGGCCTTCCTTTTTTGCATAATTTGCCAGGATGGATGTAATCTGCTCATTATCATCGGCAATTAAAATTTTATTCACGGCGCACCCACGCTTTAATTCTATGTATATTATAATACGGAAACCACGTAACTTCTATAGATAGAATAGCAATAAATTATGGCTAAAATATGACAGATTCTCAGGTAAATTTGAATTATGACCTCAATTTTGTTAAAATCGAAAATTGCAAGTGCAAGTTGAACACATCCGTGTAAAAGTTTAATAGAGTCCAG
>JAJQDY010000068.1 GCA_021201965.1 Phascolarctobacterium sp. | reverse complement strand
AAGCTGGACTCTATTAAACTTTTACACGGATGTGTTCAACTTGCACTTGCAATTTCCGTAAATAATTTATTTATAGATTTGTAAAATTGGGAGAAGGTTAGGATGTTGAATATTTTAAATGAAGTTGACAGCTTTGTGTGGGGGCCGCCATTATTGATTCTATTAGTAGGAACAGGAATATGGCTCACATTTAAACTGAGATTATTGCAGGTTTTAAATCTTGGTACTGCACTGAAGCTTATATTTTCAGCTGAAAACGATGGGCATGGCAATATAAATAGCTTCAAGGCTTTGTGTATTGCACTAGCGGTTACTGTTGGTATGGGGAATATTGTAGGCGTAGCTACAGCTATTAAGGCAAGCGGACCATGGGCCTTGTTTTGGATGTGGCTGGCAGCTTTTTTTGGTATGGCTACTAAATATGGTGAGTGCTTGCTAGCAGTTAAGTATCGCACGGTAGACGCTAATGGTAATATATCCGGCGGGCCTATGTATTATATAGAAAAGGGATTAGGCGAAAAATATAAACCGTTGGCAATTTTATTTGCTGTTTTTGGTGTTATGTGTGCTTATTTTGGTATTTGAACATTTGCCCAGGTAAATTCCATAGTAGAAATCACTAAAATAACAGCTGGTGTTCCGGTAATATGTACAGGACTTGTATTACCTATTGTTATAGCTGTCGTAACTATAGGAGGATTGAAATCTATTGCAATTGTTGCAAGCAGAATAGGTCCTTTTATGGCAGTTATTTATTTTTTCTCAGCAGTGGGAATTCTAATACTTTTCGCGGATCATCTTGCAGATGCAATTTCTTTGGTATTACAATCCGCTTTTACTACCACTGCTGCCAGCGGAGGATTTCTTGGTGCATCTGTTATGCTTGTTATGCGTAGCGGTATAGCTCGCGGTGTATTTTAGAATGAATCTGGTCTCGGCAGTGCTCTCATTATGGCTGCAGCTGCAAAGACAAAATGGCCTGCTGAGCAAGGATTGATTTCAATGACTGGAACTTTTATTGATACTATTATTATTTGTACAATGACAGGACTCACATTGATTGTTATAGGTGCTTGGAAAAGTGACTTTAACGGCGCAGCTATGACAGATTTAGCATTTGCAGCAGGGTATCCGGTTTTTGGAAGTTACATATTGATGCTGGGGCTAGTCTTATTTGCGTTTACTACTATTCAGGCTGGAATTATTATTGGTAACGTTGTATGGAATATTTACTGGGAGTAAAAGCAATACTACCTTACTGTGTGATTTTTATTATTCTTATTGCATGTGGACCGTTTTTAAAATTAGAGGCGATTTGGGTATTGGCAGATATAGTGAATGGACTTATGGCGATTCCTAATCTTTTAGCATTGTTGGGTTTAACTAGTATTGTGGTAGCAGAAACAAAAAGATATCAAAAGTATTTAGCGGAAAAGAAAAAATAAAAAGAAACAACAAAAGCTCACCGAATTTTAGGCGATGAGCTTTTGTTACTGGTGATCCAGGAGGGATTCGAACCCCCGACCCACGGCTTAGAAGGCCGTTGCTCTATCCTACTGAGCTACTGAACCATATGGAGCGGGCGATGGGAATCGAACCCACAACATCAGCTTGGAAGGCTGAGGTTTTACCACTAAACTACACCCGCATGTAACAATAATATATAAAATAAAGAACTGGTCGGAGCGGCAGGATTCGAACCTGCGACCCCCTGCTCCCAAGGCAGGTGCTCTACCAAACTGAGCCACGCCCCGAATACAAGTGGTATTATACATGCTTGCACCATAAAAGTCAAGTTTTCAGCATGTCTGTGCGTTAGGTGCTGTAATATTTTTAATAGATATTGAAACAGTAAAATTGCGTGAGATTGACTTTTAAAGGTATAAGATATATAATTTAAAGAAATTCAGCGAAGCGGAGTAATAGTCAGAAGATATTTTTCAGAAAATCGGCGGTTGATGTGAGCTGGGAAATGTTTATGATGAACTCACCGTGAAGAAGCCATAAGGAAATGTATGGACGTGATGCTGCGTTAATGCGAATGAGTGGTAGCGTAGGCTGCAATCAGGGTGGTACTGCGAAATTATTTTCGTCCCTGGCCTGCAAAAGGCCGGGTTCTTTTATTTTCAGCCTAATATTGAATCAGGAGGTAGAAAATGCTGGAAGAAAGGTATGTTCCTCATACAATAGAGGCAAAATGGCAGAAATACTGGGAAAACAATAAAACCTTTAAGGTGGGAATTGACAAGAGCAGACCGAAATCATATGTCCTTGAGATGTTTCCGTATCCTTCTGGAAATTTGCACATGGGCCATGTTCGCAATTATTCCATAGGTGATGTTGTGGCGCGTTTTCGCACTATGAAAGGCTATAATGTACTGCATCCTATGGGATGGGATTCTTTTGGAATGCCTGCAGAAAATGCTGCTATACAGCACGGTATAGCTCCTAAGAAATGGACTTTTGAAAATATTGCTAATATGACTAGACAGCAGAAAGCATTAGGTCTTTCATACGATTGGGACAGGGAAATTACTACTTGTAAGGAAGATTATTATAGGTGGACTCAGTGGTTTTTTGAATTGTTTTATAGGCGCGGTCTTGCCATAAAGAAAAAATCCGCAGTCAATTGGTGCAATAAATGTAATACCGTATTGGCTAATGAGCAGGTTATAGAAGGAAGATGCTGGCGATGTGAAAGTACAGTAGAGAAAAAGGATCTTTCTCAGTGGTTCTTCAAAATAACTGATTATGCTGATGAGCTTTTAAGAGATTTAGATCTATTGGAAGGTTGGCCAGAGCGCGTAAAGATTATGCAGCGTAACTGGATTGGACGTAGTGAGGGTTTGGAATTTGATATGGAAATTCCTGAGTTAGGAGAAAAGGTAGCTGTCTATACGACACGTCCAGATACTTCTTTTGGGATTACTTTTGTTGTATTGGCTGCAGAGCATCCACTTGTAGATAAAATTTGTGAAAATAATCCAAAATCAGGCGATATAAAAATTTTCTGCGAAAAAGTTCGCAATCAGTCTGTTATAGAGCGCACTTCGAGCGAGTCTGAAAAAGAAGGTATTTTTACTGGCAAATATGCTATTAATCTATTTAACGGTAATAAAGTAGAAATATGGATAACCAATTATGTGTTGTACGATTATGGCACTGGTGCTGTAATGGGTGTACCAACTGGCGATCAGCGTGACTGGATGTTTGCTGATAAATATGGCATTAATAAAATAGTAACTCTTTGTCCAATTGGGAAAAATTTAAAACTTGAGGAAATGACTTGCGCCTATGAAGAAAAAGAAGGTATATTAGTCAATTCTGGTAAATTTACTGGGATGGAAATTCATGAGGCAATGCAGGCGATTATGGATGAGGCTGAAGAGCGAGGTTTTGGAAAAAGACGTATAAACTATCGGTTGCGCGATTGGTTAATCAGTAGACAGCGCTATTGGGGTGCTCCTATACCTATTATTTATTGTCCAAACTGTGGCGAAGTACTGGTTCCGGAGGAAGAACTACCGGTAAAATTACCAGAAGATGTTGATTTTAATGCTGGTGCTAAATCTCCATTGGATATAGCTCAAGACTTTGTCAACTGTATCTGTCCTAGATGTGGTGCTGCTGCAAAACGAGAGACTGATACTATGGATACTTTCCTTTGCTCATCATGGTATTATTTACGTTACACGGATGCTAAAAATGATAAAATGCCATTTGCCAAAGAAGCCAATGGATATTGGGGACCAGTAGATCAGTATATTGGCGGCATTGAGCACGCAATCATGCACTTGTTGTATTCTAGGTTTTTCCTTAAAGTACTTCGCGATGCAGGACTTGTAGATTACGATGAACCTTTTTCCAATTTGCTTACCCAGGGTATGGTTATTAAAGATGGTGCTAAAATGAGCAAATCCTTGGGCAATGTAGTTTCACCAGAAGAAATACTAGCTAAATATGGCGCAGATACAGCAAGATTATTTATTATGTTTGCCGCTCCTCCTGAGAGAGAGTTGGAGTGGAGCGATCAAGGAGTAGAAGGATCTTTCCGTTTCTTGAATCGCGTATGGCGTATAGTTTATAACTATCAGCAGGAGCTTAAAGAAAAGGTACTTTACTACGATATTAATTCGTTAACCGGAGCGGATAGAGAATTGCGACGTATATTACATGGTAGCATAAGAAAGGTTACCAGTGATATTGATAAGCGCTTTAATTTCAATACTGCCATCAGTACTATGATGGAATTGGTAAATGCTCTATATGCTTACAAGGATACACAAAAAGAGCCTAACGCAGGACTTATTCATGAAACGATTTCTTCTTTATTATGTATGCTGGCACCGTTCGTTCCACACATTACTGAAGAGCTATGGCATAATACTATTGACGAAAATAGTAGCGTACATAATCAGAAGTGGCCTGAGTATAACGAAGAAGCTTTAAAAGTTGATAATGTAGAGATTGTTCTACAAGTAAATGGTAAGGTTAGAGGGCATCTAGTTGTTCCTGCTGAAATTGGAAAGGGAGAATTGGAGAAACTGGCATTGGCTGATAATAATGTTCAGGCAAATATTGGAACGGCAAAAGTTGTTAAAATAATCTGTATTCCTAGGCGTCTCGTAAACATTGTTGTTAAATAATTATATGGCTTTGTGGTAATATGGCGGTTATTAGATGATTGTGCAAAATGTTATATTGTTTGCAAGATAGATGATAATACAATATAAAAAATAAAAACACCAGTAATTTTGCTGGTGTTTTTATTTTTTATATTGAGTACATTATTTTTTGTTTTCGCAACAACTTTATTGATGTCTATAATCAAAGCATCAACATCAATACAATGAGCTTCCGCATCTTGCCCTATGGTTTCAAAATGGGCAGCCATGCATTCCACACAACATAGTCCGTGAGCAGCGAAAACTTCTATAATTTCTGGATAATTTTGAACAGCTTCAATAATACTAGTATCTTTAGTTATCATATAACAAAACTCCTTTTTATTACTTACTGATGATATTATGTGTTATACCATTTTTAGTAAATATTGCCAAATACTATTGAATATACGAGTGTTGCCAAGGGAATGATGCTTTATAATACTGATTTTCATGCAAATAAAAATTTTTATTAATTTATAAAAAAACTATTGTATTTTATGAAATTTAAATGTATAATGGTGAAAAATGGTGAAAAGTGGGTAAAAGGAGATTTTTAATGCTGCTTTCTGAATATAGACACACATTAGACACAAAGGGACGCATGGCAATGCCCGCTAAGCTACGTGAGGAATTAGGCAAGAGATTTGTCATTACCGAAGGGCTGGACGGCTGTCTATTTGTCTATAATATGGAACAGTGGCAACTTCTGAACACTAAGCTTGCTAATTTGCCGCAATTGAGTCGCAAAGATGCAAGAGATTTTATACGTGTTTTTTTTGCTGGGGCCTGCGAAAGTGAATGTGATAAACAGGGTAGGATATTAATTCCACCTAATTTACGCCAGCATGCTAGTTTGGGAAAAGATGTAATTATTATTGGTGTTGGTAGCAGGGCAGAGATTTGGAATGCGCAGAAGTGGCATGAATATCGTAAGAATATTGCTGAAGATGTCAATATGTTAGCTGAGCAGCTGGCTGACTTGGGAATATAAAACAATATGGAATTCAATCATAAAAGTATTTTATTAGAGGAGAGCACTAAATTTTTGCTTGCCGATAAAAACGGCATATATGTTGATTGTACTCTAGGTGGAGGGGGGCATAGCGTAGAATTAGCAAGGCATTTGGAAGAAAGGGCTTTGCTTATTGGGATAGATCGTGATAAAGACGCCATTAATGCCGCTAAGGAACAACTACAAGATAAAGTAAGATGCCGCATGGTGTTTGTTAAAGAGAATTTTAAAAATTTAATACAAATTCTGGACAGTATGAACATAGACAAAATAGATGGTATTTTTTTTGATTTGGGTGTTTCTAGTTATCAGTTAGACAATCCAGAAAGGGGCTTCTCGTACATGTGCGACGGACCGTTGGATATGCGCATGGATATGGAAGCAGAACTTGATGCTAGATATGTAGTTAATTATTACAAAGAAGATGAATTAGCTGATATTATATTACGATATGGTGAGGAACGCTGGGGCAAACGCATTGCTCAATTTATTGCTACTAAGCGATTGGAGAAGCCGATAACAACAACTTGGCAGTTGGTGAAAATCATTAAAATGGCTATTCCTAGGGGAGCGAGACAGAATGGGCCCCATCCAGCCAAAAGAACTTTTCAGGCTATACGCATAGAAGTAAATGGTGAATTGGGGACTTTGGAAAATACCATGCGTAATGCTGTTAACAGACTTAAGAGCGGTGGGCGCATTGGAATTATTACTTTTCACTCTTTAGAGGATAGAATTATTAAACGAACTTTTACCGCACTGGCAAAAGGCTGTATCTGCCCTCCGCAATTGCCGGTATGTGCCTGCGGGAAAAAACCATTTTTGCAGAAAACAGGCAGTATAGTTCCTAGCGAAAATGAAATTGAAAATAATCCGCGTGCCAGAAGCGCAAGGTTGCGTTACGCAATAAAAATTTAGGAGTGTGTACGGATGTTAGCAAGAAATTATGATTATGTCTGTGAAGAATATCGCTATAAAAAGGATGTTTGGCTCAAAAAAGAACGGGAAAATGCAAGATGTATGACTGAAGACATACACAGAACTTTACGTCACCGTATATTGGCTTTAATTGCCGTTATTATGGTTGGATATTTTTTTGCTGTAGTACGGAGTGAGAGTATGGTTCGATACGGCCATGAATTGGTCAGCCTCAAACAGCAGGAAGAACAATTAATAAATAAAAATAGTGAACTGAAAATTGAAGCCGAGCAATTAAAAGGACCTGAGCGTATAATTGGGATTGCGGAGAAAAATCTAGGAATGAGTGTAGCCCGCAGTAATATCTATATAAAAGCTGCTGCCGCAAGGAATAGCACTGCAGCCTATGCTTTGGCCAACAAATAAGCATAGATTTCTTATGTGTTTTATGATATAATTTTAAAAGAAAATTCTGGAAGGCAGCCTGTGTTGGCTGCTCTTTCAATTTTGGAGGATATCGCTGTGGAAAAGCAATTGTCTCAGCTTGTTGAAATATTGCCAGACGTAAAAGTTTTTGGTACTACTATTAATAAGATGATTACTGATATAACTGCGAATTCTAGGGAAGTAGTTCAGGGCAGTATGTTTATCTGTCTTAGAGGCGCACATGTAGACGGGCATAAATTTCTGCATATGGCGGCTGAAAGGGGGGCGATTGCCGCCTTAGTAGAAAATGTACCTGAAAACATTCCTCGCAGCATAACAGTTATACAGGTTCCAAATAGTCACCAAGGGATGGAGATCTTGGCGCCATATTTCTTTGACTATCCAAGCAAAGGAATGCGTATGATTGGCGTCACAGGTACAAACGGAAAAACAACAACGACAAATATAATCAGATTGATTTTACGCCGTGCCGGGTATAAAGTAGGTCTTATTGGAACAATTAACATAATTATTGAAGATCAGATAATTGAGTCTCACAATACTACTCCGGACGTAATAGATTTACAAAGGATACTATATACCATGAAATCCGCAGGATGCGATTATGGGGTAATGGAGGTTTCTTCCCATGCTTTGGCATTAAATCGTATAGCAGGATGTGAATTTGATTGTGCTATATTGACCAATATAACGCAGGATCATTTGGATTTTCACAAAACGTTTGATAATTACCGCGATGCTAAAAGTTTATTATTTGAACATCTTGTAGAAGGAAATAAGCCTAATAAGAATGCAGTTTTCAATATGGATGACCCTAGTTCTGCTATTATAAAAGAACGAACCAAGGTTAAATCAATAGCCTACGGAAAAAATCATACAAATGATATTTATCCGTTAAGTTTTATTGTAGGAGCTAAAAATATGCAATTGCGATTGCATACTATTGCTGGAAATATGTCACTGAAACTCAAAATAACTGGGGAGTTCAATGTATATAATGTCATGGGCGCAGTGGCAGCTATGATTGCCGAAAAAATCAATAAAGAAATAATTTGCAGTGCGCTTATTGGATTTGATGGTGTACAAGGACGTTTTCAATTGGTAGAAGCAGGTCAACCATATACTGTAATTGTGGATTACGCTCATACTCCTGATGGATTGGAGAATGTGCTGAAAACTGGCCGTTGTATTACAAAGGGGAAATTATGGGTTGTCTTTGGTTGTGGCGGCGATCGGGACAACAAAAAACGTCCTATCATGGGCAGAATTGCGCTAAGATTAGCAGATGCTATAGTTATAACTTCTGATAATCCGCGTACAGAGGATCCTGAGGAGATTATTAATGAAATATTCAAAGCTGTGACAAATCTTCCAAAAGGGAAAAATGTGTTGCGTATTACTGATCGGCGAGAAGCTATTGAATATGTTTTAGAACATGCTGAAGAGAATGATGTTGTGATGATTGCCGGCAAAGGACACGAGAATTACCAGATTTTAAAGGACAGGACAATTCATTTTGATGATAAGGAAATTGTTGTGGACTATTGGAAAGGAAAAGTAAAATGATGAAAGCAAAACATATTGCAGAGGCTGTAAATGCTGTTTACATTGGTGACAAAGAGTTGGATTTTACTGGAATTGCAACGGATTCTCGTAGCATAAAAGAAGGAGAATTGTTTGTAGCTTTAGTGGGGGATAAATTTGACGGCCATAATTATTGCAAAGAAGCTGTGGAACATGGTGCTGCAGGCGTACTTGTTTCAAAAAGTGTTTTTGGATTGGGGGAAAGGACTGCAGTATTTACAGTGCAGGATACCCTGTTAGCTTATCAGCAGGTGGCAATGGCCTATCGTAGACAATTTACAAAGCTGAAAGTTTTTGGAGTTACTGGATCCAACGGAAAAACATCGACTAAAGATTTGTTAGCTGTTTGCCTTGGAAGCAAGTATAACGTGCTAAAGACCATGGGTAATTTTAACAATGAGATTGGGTTACCAAAAACTCTTTTAGAAATAAGTTCTAGTACGGATATAGCGGTAGTTGAGATGGGAATGCGCGGCATAGGGCAAATTGCTAGTTTATGCGATATTGCGGAACCTGATAGTGGTCTAATTACCAATGTGGGAGAAAGCCATATGGAGCTTTTAGGGAGTATTGAAAATATAGCTATGGCAAAAAGTGAAATGGTTTTAAACTTACCTGCCGATGGATATGCGGTTTTGAATGGCGACGATAAATATGTACTGAAAATTGCTGATCTAACAAAAGCCAAAGTTATACTTTTCGGCATGGATGAAAATTGTGATTATAGGGGAAGTAATATTGTGCCATCTGTTACAGGTGTTTCTTTTATATGTACGGAAAAAGCTACTGGATGCAGTGTGCCGGCTAAATTGCAGCTTATAGGAACTCATAATGTTTATAATGCATTATCTGCTATTGCGGGAGCGGCATGCTATGGCGTACCTATAGAAGATAGTGCCAAGGCTCTAGCTACGGCACGTCTTACTGGAAGTCGTCAGGAGATAATTTATATAGGGGACATTACTTTTATAAATGATGCCTATAATGCGAGCCCGGCTTCTATGGAGGCAGCACTGAGGACATTAGCTGAAATAAAAAAAGCCGCTAAAAATGGTGGTCGGACAATAGCTGTATTGGCTGATATGCTGGAATTTGGTTCAGTGTCTGAAAGTGCTCATCGACGTGTAGGAAAATGGGTAGTTGACACAGGAACTGATTTTATTCTGACATACGGCAAGGAAGCATCCTATATTAGTGACGAAGCAGCTAAATTTGGTGGATATACTAAACATTGCGCAAGCAGGTATGAGGCTGCTGACATATTGCGTAGTTTTGTTGAGGCAGGGGATATTATTTTACTTAAGGGCTCTCGAATCATGCAAGTCGATAAAATATTGGAGCTTTTTAAATAAAAGTAAATTTTAGCCGGAGGGACGATAATGTTTTTCTTAGCAGGAATTTTTATAACTGCTTTTATTGTATCTGCAGCTGTAGGGCCAGTTTTAATTCATTTCCTGCATAAGCTAGGATTTGGACAAAGTATTCGTGAATGCGGTCTCGAAAACCATATCAAAAAAAGTGGTACTCCTACTATGGGAGGGTTCATGATTCTGCTAGGGATCGTTGTTGCATTGTTTTGTTGGAACAATTTTACATCGTTTGTAATTATTGCATTAATACTTACACTAGGTTATGCAGCAATTGGGTTTATAGATGATTATATAAAAGTTGTTATGAAGCGCAATTTAGGTCTGACGGCAGCCCAGAAAGTTATAATGCAGATTTTGTTAGTAGGAGTATATATTTGCTACGTGGATTCTGAACAAATTATTTGGCTACCAGGTTTAAATGTGGAAATTAGTATTGGATGGGCTTACTATATACTTGTATTTTTACTTATGTTGGGAACTACAAATGCTGTGAATTTAACAGATGGGCTCGATGGCCTGGTTGCTTGTGTCAGCCTGCCCGTTACACTTGTTTTTGCAGTGGTTGCATATACGAAAGGGCATACAGATTTGAGTGGTTTCGCACTTACTATGACTGGTTCCTGTTTAGGTTTTTTAATATACAATCATTACCCAGCAAAAATATTCATGGGGGATACGGGTTCGTTGGCGCTTGGGGGTGGAATCGCAGCTTTGGCGTTGCTTACGAGAACGGAATTGTTGCTTATTTTGCTAGGAGGCATTTATGTAGCAGAGGCAGCATCAATAATTATTCAAGTAACGTATTTTCGGTATAGTCACGGTAAGCGTATTTTTCGGATGAGCCCGTTGCATCATCATTTTGAACTTGGCGGTTGGAAAGAACCAAAAGTGGTTGGAACTTTTACAGTAGCAAGCTGCGTTTTTTCTTTACTTGCCTTATGGTTATGGTTTTTGTAATAATGGAGGCATCTTTAATGTCCTGCAGTAAAAATGTTATTGTTTATGGAAGCGGTATTAGCGGCCAAGGTGCTGCGAGGGTATTAGCTAAAAGAGGCTGGCGTATATTTTTATATACTGATTATTCATGTAAAATTGCGGAAGAATTGGAAAAAACTTTGGCTGCTACGTCAGGCATGGTTATTTGTGGTAACTTCTCAAAACTTATAGGTTCAGCAGAACTTATGGTCCTTTCTCCAGGAATACCGACAGATATGCCTAGCGTCCGTTTAGCTGAAAACAGCGGTATGGAAGTCATCAGTGAAATAGAATTGGCTTATCGTATTTATAAAGGATCGCTTATAGCCATCACAGGAACTAACGGTAAAACTACAACTACTACTATAGTAGGAGAGATGTTAAAAAAGTTATCGGTGCCTTCGGCAATAGGTGGGAATATTGGCTTATCCCTTTCAGAAGAAGCTGAACGTTTGCCGGAGAATAGCTGGCTGACAGCAGAGGTTTCCAGCTTTCAGTTGGAAAGGGTACGTAGTTTTGCACCAGATATTGCAGTAGTACTTAATTTAACTCCTGATCATTTGGAAAGACATCACACCATGGATTCCTATTCAGCAGCTAAAAAGCGTATTTTTGCTCAGCAAACAAAAGAACAAGTAACGGTACTGAATTATGATGATCCTATAGTAAAGCGATGGGCGGCTGAAAGTAAAGGGCAAATCTGTTATTTCAGTAGGAAAAAAAATTTAAAAAAAGGCGTTTTTATACAAGACGGTAATTTTGTGGTAAAATGGAAAAACAAAGTATATATTATTTGTAGTGTTAAGGAAGTACATTTATTTGGCGGGCACAATGAAGAAAATATTCTATCTGCAATTGCCTGCGGTTTTTTTGCTGGAGTAACTCCTGAGGATATGGCTGTAGTATTGCGTGATTTTCAAGGTGTGGAGCATCGCTTAGAATATGTTACTACCATTGAGGGGGTTCGTTACTATAACGATTCTAAAGCTACAAATACTGATTCTGTTATTAAGGCGCTAAATGCTTTTGAAAATGGACATGTTATTCTTTTAGCAGGTGGACATGACAAAATGACTGATTTGGGACTACTTATGAAGGAGGTCAAGGAGAAAACGGACATGCTAATTTTGCTTGGTGAGGCAAAAGAACGCTTTCATGAGGCAGCACTGGATTGTGGTGTAAAAGGTATAATGTTGGCGGACTCGTTTGAAGATGCTGTACAAAAGGCTTATACAATAGCTAAGGAGCCCCAAGTGGTTCTTTTATCACCTGGATGTTCATCTTATGATATGTTCAAAAATTATCCAGAACGTGGGCGTTATTTCAAACAATTAGTAATGGCGCTCAATAGTTGAGGTGGAGAATATTGAAAATCATTCTTTCAGGTGGAGGTACTGGAGGGCATATTTATCCGGCACTGACTATTGCTGATCAGCTAAAAAAGCTGCAACCAAATGCCGAAATAATTTTTGTTGGAACTAAGCAAGGACTGGAAAAAAATATCATTCCGCGATATGGGTATATACTGAAATTTATTGATGTAGCGGGGTTTAACCGTAGTTTTGGTTTTGAAACTTTCCGCAGTGCAGGAAAACTGTTCATAGGCATATATGATGCACGACATATTTTATCCGAAGTAAAACCAGATTTGGTCATTGGTACTGGAGGATATGTATGTGCCCCAGTTGTTTTTATGGCTGCTTTAAAGAATATACCGACATGCATTCAGGAACAGAATGCCTTTCCTGGAGTAACAAATAAAATACTGTCCCGTTATGTCAAAAAGGTTTTTCTTGGCTATCAGGAAGCAGCTAGATATTTACCAGCTAAAACTGCTGTAGAATATATTGGAAACCCAGTAAGAGAAGAAATACTGGCTAAAAAAAAGGAAATTGCTATTGCAGAACTGGGGCTTGATCCAGGAAAGAAGACTATTTTAGTGTCTGGAGGCAGTAGGGGAGCAAAAAGTATTAATAGAGCTATGCTGGATGTTGAGATGGTTTTATCAGGTAGGCATGACGTGCAAGTTTTGCACATTACTGGAGATGTACATTATGAAAAATATATAAAAGAAATTGGTAAAAGAAGTCATCTAGCAGCTAATATCATTATTCAACCATATCTACATAATATGCCTGATGCCTTAGCTGTTGCTGATTTGGCGATTTTTAGGTCTGGTGCCATTGGGTTGGCTGAGCTTACTGCTAGAGGAATTCCATCCGTTTTAGTGCCATATCCTTATGCTACTGATAATCACCAGGAGTTTAATGCACGAGCGATAGAGGCAAAGGGAGCCGCTAAAGTAATTTTGGACAGAGATCTTAACGGCAGTAGGATTTTAGAAATTGTAGAACATTTACTGTTGCATAATGATGAACTTCAAAAAATGCAGAAAGCAGCTAAAGACCTCGGTAGGCCGAGGGCTGCAGAAATAATTGCTCGACATGCTTTGGAATTAGTAACAAAATGAAGGGAGAACATTCTGTGCTTGGAAACTTTAAAAATGTACATTTCATTGGCATTGGCGGATCTGGAATGAGTGCCATTGCTTATGTGCTTTTGAAAAGAGGTTATAATGTAAGCGGGTCTGACTTAAATTGTGGACATATATCGGCACAGTTGGCAGAAAACGGTGCTATGATTTATATGGGTCATGATGCATGCCAAGTAGATGGTGCTGAAGTTGTGGTAATTTCTACTGCTATACATGAGGATAATCCAGAACTATTGGAAGCCAGGAGGAAAAAGCTTCTAGTTTTGCATCGTAGTGATGTTCTAGCTGATATTTTGAATAAAACTGAATGCATTGCTGTATCAGGTGCTCATGGAAAAACCACTACAAGTGCTATGATTTCTTGTATAGCTGTTGAAGGAGGAGTAGATCCTACCGTAATTATTGGTGGAGATGTAAGCAGTTTGGGGGGCAATGCCAGAAATGGCCGAGGGAGTTTCGTAATTGCTGAAGCAGACGAAAGCGACGGTTCTTTTTTGAAATTTAAAGCTAATTTGGTAGTAGTAACAAACATAGAAAATGATCATATGGATTATTATGAAACAGAGGAAAATATTTATCTTGCTTTTAAGCAATTCTTAAGTAATTTAAAACCAAACGGGAAAGCTATTTTATGTATAGATAATTCTAAAGTGCGATGTCTGGCTAGAGAGATAGAAAAGGATGTAATTACTTACGGCATGGATGATTCGGATGCGGATTATACAGCTAGGGACATTCGTTACAGCATAGATGGTACCACTTACAAGCTGTATCATAATAATGAATTTGTAGCTGATATTCGAATAATTGTACCGGGAAGGCATAATGTTCTAAATTCTGCAGGAGCATTTGCTGCAGCTAGAGAGATGGGTATTTCCATAGAAGATATTTTATGTGCTTTGAGTAAATTTACTGGAGCTAAACGCAGATTTGAAACCAAGGGTAAGTCACATGGTGTATGGGTTGTAGACGATTATGCTCATCATCCTACAGAGATAAAGGCTACACTAAAAGCAGCACGACAGGTAAAGCCTGAGAGATTATTATGCGTTTTCCAACCACACCGCTATACAAGGACAAAGTTGCTATTTGAAGAATTTTGCCAGTGCTTTACTGATTGTGATGAATTGATTATAACTGACATATATCCGGCAGGCGAAAAGCCGTTGCCAGGAATAAGTAGTGCCGTCCTAGCGGAAAGCATTAAAAAACTTACTGGGCAAAAGGTGGAATACATTCCGCAATTGCATAGGGTGGAAGAATATCTTGAAAAGGTAGTACTTAATGGAGATCTTATAGTTACTATAGGAGCTGGGAACGTTTTTAAAGTAGGAGAAGAATTGATTAAAGAACTGGAGCATTAGATAATGAATAAAGAAGATATAATTGCTATAGTTATGGGAGGACCATCGGCTGAGGCAGAAATTTCCCGAATGACAGGCAATGCTGTTGCAGAGGCATTGCGTGATAAAGACTATAATGTAAAGGAAATAGAACTAGATCCGCAAAATATTTCCAGTCAATTGAGGGAAACCGGGGCTAAAATTGTATTTAATGCTGTGCACGGTATGTATGGTGAGGATGGAAGGCTGCAAGGTATTCTTGACTCCTTATCAATTCCTTATACAGGTAGCAAAGTACTTGGTAGTGCTGTAGCATTTGATAAGACAGCTACTAAAAGATTTTTGCTGGCGGAAGGAATTCAAACGCCAGAATGTCTGATGTATAGACAAAATGATAAACCATACGTGGAAATAATACAGGAAATATTCAAAAAATTTTCTTTGCCAGTGGTTATTAAGGCTGCTGAACAGGGATCTAGCATTGGTGTAAGCATAATTCACTCTGAAGATGAGATCGCGGAAACTTTGAAAAATACTTTTAAATATTCCGACCATATTTTGGTGGAAAAATGCATAAAAGGGCAGGAATTGACAGTTGCTTTGATGGAAGATAGGGGTAATCTCATAACGATGCCAATAATTTTGATAAAACCTCATTCAGGAGCTTATGATTTCACGTCTAAATATACAAAGGGGGCTACAGAATATTTAGTACCTGCACCGCTGGATAAAAAAATCACCACTGAAGTACAGGAACTGGCTAAAAAAACATATAAGATTCTTTCTCTTAGTGGTGTAGCCCGTATTGATATAATGCTTGGTGAAAATGGGCAGGGTTATGTTTTGGAGGCTAATACCATTCCTGGAATGACGGCGACAAGTTTGGTTCCTAGAGCAGCAGCAGCAATGGGTATAAATTTTTCTGAGTTATGTGAAATGATTTTAGAAAATGCGAAATAGAGACTGACTGCAGGAGGTATGGTATGCAGACAATGCGTTCCAAATTAAATGAACAGCGTAAGAAAAGACGGATGCATTTTTTGCGTTTGCTGATTTATACTTTCGGCATTGTTTTAGTGTTTATTGGAACTTGGTATTACGTGCATAAGCCGGGCTTTTCTTTTGGACAGGTTAGTATAAATGGTACAGAATTGCTTACGGAAGAAGATATTATAAGAATGGCGGGCAGCCAACCGCCATTTAATCTTTTTGCAGTAAGCCCAAGCAAGGTGCGTTATGCTCTTCAGCATGATGTACGTTTTTTGCATGCTGATGCAGGATATATCTGGCCTGGAATTTTAAATGTGACTGTTGAAGAAAGAAAGGCGGCATTGTATGTGCTTAATGCTTATCAGAGATATCTGAAACTTGATTACAGTGGAATGGTATTAAGCGTTACTAGTGGTATTCCTGATGCCAATGCACCTTTACTAGTAGGTGAGGAGTGTGGAAACGTATATACGGGTGATGTAATTGCAAACGAAGATGTTTTGAGTCTGTTACGCTTTTTGCAGAGTATTGGCGCAAAAACCGAGGCACATATTGCTGAAATTATTGTTGATAATCAAAAAGAAGTCAAGGTTCAGTTGCGAACAGGACTTCTAATTATTTTGGGTAAAATAAATCAAGTTCATGAAAAAGCTGATGTTTTTATGATTGTGTATAATGAGATTAAAGATAAGGAGATAAGGGCAGATTATATAGATTTGACTTTTAGTAAACCGTATATTAAATTAATTGGTAATAAATGAGAGATTGGAGAGAAGATGAAGGTAACAGGCAAGCTTGATTTTAAAGCCAAACTTATATTAGGATTGGTTTTGTAGCACTTGGTTTTATGCTGTCTGTACAATTTAGAACGACCGAGATGGAAAAAACAATCCGTGTAGAAAGAGTAGAAGATTTATCAGAGCGCCTTAAACAGGTAGAAAATGAAAAAGATCGGCTATCCAAAAAATTGGATAATATGAAAGAGGTAGGAGAAAATTCCGCATTAAAGGCAGAAATAAGTCGGCTAAAAACGTTTGCTGATCTTTCGAATCTTGCAGGTGAAGGGATTGAAATAGTTCTTGATGACAGTAAAATTGTCTCTAAGCCAAGAGATAATTCAAATTTATATATTATCCATGATGAAGATTTATTAAGAGTACTTAATGAATTGCGTGCTGCTGGGGCAGAAGCCATTTCTGTTAATGATCAGCGCATTCTAGCTATGAGCGAAGCGCGATGCGCAGGGCCTACGGTATTAATAAATAATATGCGCGAAAATTGCAAGTGTAAGTTGAACACATCCGTGTAAAAGTTTAATAGAGTCCAGCTTAGCTGGGCTTGAT
>JAJQDY010000087.1 GCA_021201965.1 Phascolarctobacterium sp. | reverse complement strand
TTCCGAAGGCTCATTCCCTCTCTGTTAAGGGCTTGGATTGTGCCTCGGTCGATGTTCGTCAGATGTTTTCCCTTCTTGCGCTTCTCCGCATCTGTGATAGAATGCGGGTAGCCAATAGTGATTGTCCTCCTCGATATGGTTTTGTGTGTGAACTCTATTCTACAACGGATTCAATCGATATGGATTTTTTCACTGTTCAACTTCATTTTACAATCGGCCAAAAAATATTTTCTGCTTCTTCTACGGTAAAAGTCCCATAACTACCAACAGTATACTGTTCATCATCCTCAATGCCTATCATCATGCCAAAGTTGATGAGAACCTTTGAATTGTCATCTTCTGTTCCGCCAATTGCTACCATGGCATCAAAGCGATTGGATTTTAAAGCTGAAATATCAACCCAACTTAGCGATGGGTTACCACCAGGATGGGTATGTATACAGCGGATACCGCATAAACGGTTGCTGCCACGCCTGCCATCGACTGTCGGAAGGGAGACTGTTTCATTACTGCCTACAGTAACACTCAAAATTTGGCCGCTACGGCTGACATATACTGAAATTTCTCGATTAATACGTTTGTAAGTTCTGCCAGTTTTTTTGCTAACCGACAAGAAATAAGTTGACTTGGTTCAATCCGTATATCATAAAGGGTTCTCAATTCTTCAATTATTGAACCACGTATCCCTTTCAGGTTACCTGAAATATCGCTCATGATATTCTCCTTTTTTCTTCGTGCAGATAGTCTTTTTAGTCGCGTAGGTTCTACATTATTTTTGTGTCCTTTAATGGCATTTTGCACATATCTCTAAATATCTTTTATTCAATGTTTCTTCTCCATTATAGCACAAAAAAACGGCCGAATTACTTCGACCGCTTTGAATCCTCTATATGCCATCGCCCATTCCCCATTCCCTTATATAAGCACCACTTGCCCTTAGTAATAGCCCTATCATAAACTACATTTGACTTAAGAAAAGACCTTTAGAAAGAAACCCACCATCTTCTGACTTTATCTGGCCTTGAAGGTACAGTTTCAAACCTAAAATATATAGTTTTTGCCTATAAAAAACTGTCATTTTACATTGTATTTTTTGATTTTATTTCATCAACAGCTAAGGAAAGTGCAGTAATAGCAATTCTTAACTTATTTTCCGTTCTATTCGAGGAGAAACGATGCTCCTGACAACAAACAGCTTCTTTCGATGCCACGGCTATATAAACAAGTCCAACTTCTTTATCCTCACTTGCTCCAGGTCCTGCATTACCTGTGACGCTTACCCCATAGTCACTACCAAGGAGGTTTTTTACTCCGACTGCCATTTCACACGCAGTTTCACGGCTGACGGCACCAAACTTATCCAGAGTAGCCTGTTGTACTTTTAGAAGTTTATTTTTTGCCATATTGGTATATGTAACGACAGATCCAAGAAAATATTCTGAACTGCCCGGAATATCTGTCAATAAACTGCTTGCCAGTCCGCCACTACAGGATTCTGCGAACGCTATAGTAGCATTATTATGCAAAAGCAGCCGACCAAGAACATCAGCAATGGATTCATCATCCACTCCATAGATATATTTCTCCAAGCGCTCCGTAAGTTTCTCCTGCATATTTTTGATCATATTACATGCAATCTTTGAGTCTTCGGCTTTAGCTGTAATGCGTATGATTGTTTCACCGCAGCGGGCATAAATTGCAAGAGTCGGATTAGTCTGGTGTAAAATAAGATCATCAATAATCTCTGCTGTGAGTGATTCTCCTATCCCCCTCAGGTGCAGTACTCGTGATAAAATAATTCTCTGCCCCGCAAATTTTTTCTGCAACATATCCCAGAGCCTTTTTTTACAGATATCTTTAACTTCAGCAGGAGGGCCAGGAAGAAGAATGATAGTTTTTCCATTACATTCAAGCCATATACCTAGTGCTGTTCCTGCCTCATTTTCCAGAATTTCCGCATCCTTCGGCACTATAGCCTGCTTTTTATTATTAGGTGGAACAGCTATCCCCATTTTAGCAAAATATGCCTCTATCTTTCTCCATATTTCAGGATTAAGATAGCTATCCTTTTTACAGACCTTCATCACTATTTCTTTGGTAATATCACCTCTTGTTGGCCCAAGGCCTCCAGTCGTAATAATAATATCTGCCCTTGCCATTGCATCATGCAGCACTTCTTCCATTCGTTTTTCGTTATCACCAACAGTGGTTTCATATAAAATATCAAAACCAAGCTTGTTTAAATTTTGAGAAAGATACTGGAAATTAGTATTTAATATTTCGCCTAACAATAGTTCCGTACCAGTACTTATAATCTCAACAATCATTTATTATCTCTCCAATTATATTTTTTCTGCTACCATTTCGTAGGTAAACCCTTCTAAAATACGTACCTTCACAAAATCGCCTACATTTAGTCCAGCAGCATTTTCAATATATATACTGCCATCAATATCAGGAGCCTCCCTGTAAGAACGTGCCACCGCAAGGTTATCTCCGTCAAACCCTTCCACAACAACCGTAAGTTCCTCCCCTTCCATCTTCTTATGCAGTTTTTCGGATATTTCTGTCTGTATTGACATAAGTTCGTGATAGCGAGCCTCTTTTACGTCTTCATCAATCTGGTCTGCCATCTTTTCTGCCACAGTGCCTTCCTCCTGGGAATACTTGAAAACTCCCGCATTTTCAAAAGACTGTCTAAAAAGAAAATTTTTAAGTTCATTAAAATCTGCTTCGGTTTCTCCAGGAAACCCAACAATAAATGTTGTCCGTATAACGATATTAGGGATACGGTTGCGTATTTTCTCAAGGAGTACCTCTACTCCTGCTTTAGTATCCCGTCTGTTCATACGCTTAAGAAGTCTGTCGTTAGCATGCTGCAACGGAAGGTCAATGTATTTACAAACTTTCGATAAACTAGCAAAAGCATCTATAAGCTCATCCGTAAAATTATCAGGATAGCAGTACATGACGCGTATCCACTCTATACCCGCAAGATTATTCAGGTCCTTCAAAAGTTGCGGCAACATGAGTTTCTGATATAAATCTTCCCCATATCTTGTTGTATCCTGAGCGACTAGAATGATTTCCTTAATTCCACTTTCTGCCAGAGCCTTTGCTTCAGCAAGCACTTCCTCATAAGGACGGCTGGTATATGGGCCACGAAGTTTCGGTATGATGCAGTAAGAGCAGCAGTTATCACAACCCTCAGCTATTTTGAGGTAAGCCATATAGGCTGGCGTTGTCAAAATCCGCAGTGGAATTCTAACGTTTCTATTATGCCTTTCTAGATAAATAAGCCGCCTTCCATTAAGCACTTCATCAATGACCAGAGCGATATCGGCAAAACACTCCGTTCCCACTATAGCGTCCACTTCAGGAATGCTTCTAAACAGTTCTTTAGCGTAACGCTGCCCCAGACATCCTGTAACTATAAGATATCTACAACAACTGGTCTTCTTATATTCCGCCATCTCCAGAATACTATTAATAGATTCCTCTTTTGCGCTTTCGATAAACCCACATGTATTTACAATAATAATCTCTGCTTCCGCAGGATTATTTGTAATGACAAGTCTTTTTTCTTTAAAGATGCCAAGCATCACCTCAGAATCGACCAAATTTTTAGGGCATCCAAGGCTTACTAACCCAAGTTTCATAGTGTTTTCTCCTCATATTTATCGTTAGTACTGAAACGTACATTCCCAAACCATTTTGCTATGAGGCTATCCTGATCAGCAGGCTTTGGGTAACCTGTATTCAACCACAAGAGTTTTGAATCCGCAGCGCTGCCATTTAATCCCTGTGGCAGCAAGAACATAAACCCAGTATCAGCAACCTGGGAAATATGCTTTACCTCATCACTACTAATCAACCAATTAATAAAAGAATTTCCTTGTTCTTTAAATTTACATCCTTTAAAAATGGCAGCTCCGTATAAATCTATTGGCGTCCCCTCTTTAGGGAAAACCACATACGCAGGAAAATTATTTTCCAGATATTTAAAAACGAAACTCTGCCTAGTGATGGCAATATCTGCATCGCCGACTGCTGTCATACGTATTGGGGTAAATGGGAATTTAGCATATTGACTAATGTTGTGGTTGATATTCCATAGATAATTCAGGGAAATATCCTCGCCCATATGGGAAGCAAGAGCTCCGAGAAAATCTTTGGTGCCTATGCTATTTGAAAGATTCTGTATAGTAATACGAATATCTTCCTTATTTGCCAAATCGACCCATCCCTGTATATTCTCCTGCCCTACCCTGCGAGCAAACTGCTGGTTAACAAGAAATACTACCGGATCATAAAATAAACCGTACCAGCACTCATCCTTATCTCTGAATGCAGAAGGTAAACTACCCCCTGACAGACATTCTACAGCTTCCAGAAGATCTTCTGCCTTAAGATTATTTAAAACCCGATATCCTGCAACAACCAGATCAGGCTTTACATCATCTTTCAGCTCATAAATTGCCTTCAGGACAACTCCGTCTTCGTTATGTTCATTGTAATCCTTAAGCAAATTTTCAGTAAATCTGCTATCAAGCTCAGAATATACAACTATTGTCCTTACCGGCTCTCCCTTATGTGTCCCCCCACAGGCTGATACCATAATGGCAGTAAGGAATATTAATAAAAAACGAGCCATTTTATCCTCCGTCATTTTTAACCTTTTGCTCTTCTATTAGAAATTTCTTGCCTACTTTCCTTCTGCAACAGACAATTTGGCCCTGAACCTACGAGATCCATGCGGTTTTCCTTTCGCAATGCCTCAATAACCAGATGTCTGTTCCGTGGATTTTTGTACTGGATGAGAGCCCTCTGCATTGCCTTATCATGAGGATCTCTTACGACGAAAACCTTTTCCACTCTTTCAGGATCTATACCTGAATCATACATTGCCGTAGCTGCGCTACCAGGTGTGGGAATAAAATCCTGCACCTGTTGGGGTTGATATCTAATATCTCTAAGGAACTCTGCCAATTCTATAGCATTTTTCAGCGTAGACCCAATATGGCTGGAAATAAAATATGGCACCAGATACTAGGACAATCCTATTTCCTTATTTTTCCCTGCAAACAAGCGCATAAAACGCATATAAACACCTTTTCCTGGCTTACCCATCCTTTTCAGAACAGGCGGAGGAATATGCTCAGGCGCCACTTTTAGCTGCCAACTGATATGGTAGCGACAAAGCTCATCTAAAAAGTCAAGATTTTTATCCGCCATAAGGTAATCATAGCGAATTCCACTGCGAATAAATACTTTTTTCACCCCAGGCAATGCCCGGACTTTTTTAAGAAGCGAAATATAATCGCTGTGATCGGCATCAAGATTATGACACGGTTTTGAGAAGAGACATTGTCTGTCTGCACACACACCCACCGTTAATTGTTTTCTGCATGACAGATGACGAAAATTTGCAGTCGGTCCACCAATATCATGAATATAACCTTTGAATTCAGGAAGTTGAACTAAAGTTCTTGTTTCCCCAAGGATGGATTTATGACTTCGGGCTTGAACTATACGTCCCTGATGTGCATGAATAGCACAGAACGAACAACTACCAAAACAACTGCGACAGCTGACTATGCTAAAGCGTACTTCCTCCAGTGCTGAAACTCCCCAAAGTGGTTTGTAGGAAGGATGGCAGTCCCGCATATATTCAAAAACATAAATACCATCCAATTCTTTCTATGTTAAAGGATACGTAGCAGGATTCTGAATAATGTATTTACTTTCACCCTTTTGGATAACCGGCTTTCCATAGAAAGGATCCTGTTCCCTACTCTGTAGCTGATAGGCATTTACAAAAAGCTCTCTGTCTGCCTTTATTTCCATAAACGACGGTAATTCAACATAGTCCCCGAGAACAGGTTTTTCAGGGGAAGCATATTCCGTACTGCGAATATAAAACATGTCATTTATGCTAACTCCTCCCGGTAAATAATCAGCAACTTCCACTATCTGCTTTTCGCCCATGCCATATATTAAGATATCTGCTCCGCTGCTTTCCAAAACAGATGACAATAGCTTATCTTCCCAATAATTGAAATGCACAAAACGGCGCAGGCTTACCTCAATACCACCGATTATAACCGGCAAATCAGGCCATAGTTTCTTTACCTGCTTAGCGTAAACTGTTACGGCATGGTCCGTGCGTTTTCTCATTGTTCCACTTGGAGTATATTTATCCTTGATGCGCAACTTTTTTGCGGTTGTATAGTGACATAGCATTGAATCAATATTGCCGCCTGAAACAAGCACTCCAAGCCTTAGTTTTTCAAGAACAGCAAAATTTTCAGGCTTATCCAATTGCGGTTGACAGAGAAGTGCCACCTTATACCACTTCGATTCCAGAACCCGACATATAACCGCTGGTCCAAAAGACGGATGATCAACATATGCATCACCGCTGACAAAAAGAAAATCCATCTGTTCCCAACTGCGTTCTGCTATATCTTCAACGATAACCGGTAAAAATTCTTTCATACAAGCACCTTTATTTCCCTACGGAATCTATTCTAGTAGCTTTCTGTTCAGTTGTGACAGCAGGTTTATCCACTGCATGGTTTCTAGAGCTTAGAATACGGGGCACGATAAAATAACCTCCAGCCAAAATTAAAATGGCGACAGGTCCTGCCAAAAACTGTCTGATAGGAAATCCACCAGACTGAACACTGCCAGACTTGCCACCGCCGATATCTCCTTGCTGCTTTAAAAAAATACCAACTTGAACATTGCTAACTTCTCTTACTCCACGACTTTTTACTTTTTCAAAGGTGCTTCCCGTAACAATAACTTTATAAATATCCATCAGTTCAGGACCGTTTAAATCCAAATGATTGCCATAAGTTCGAATAATGCCTTTGACAAAGACCTCTCCTGGAATACCTGCATAGTCATCATTCTCAATAGCCATCAGATATTTTTTCCTTATTTCCGTCTGTATCTCGATATTTTCAAGGGTTAGTCCTTTTTTTATTCTGGCTTCACGGATAGTTTTTCCTATACTTTCCATTATCAGTACCTCCATGTACTAATAAGAATTTAAGAACCGTTCCTCAACTTCTTCACGGCTCATTATAACCTCCCGCGGTTTACTGCCTGCGGCAGAACCCACTATTCCAAGTTCTTCCATTGTATCAACAAGCCTTGCCGCACGGGTATAACCAACCCTGAAACGTCGCTGCAGCATAGAGGCTGAAACCTGTCCTAAATCAAATACTAAGCGGAGCGCATCTTCAAAAAGCTCATCATCAATAATAGTTCCGCCTTCTCCCGACGTATTGCTTTTATTATCGCTTTCAAGTGCCTGTTCCGTTATTTCTTCAGTGTAGTTCACCGGAATTTCCTGCCTCATGATAAACTCTGTTATCCTGTGCAATTCGTCATCACTTACAAATGCCCCCTGAACACGCAGGGGTTTATTGCTGCCAATAGGCAAAAACAACATGTCACCTTTTCCAAGAAGCTGTTCTGCCCCGCTCATATCAAGTATTGTTCTGGAATCAATCTGTGAAGAAACGGCAAAAGCAATTCTCGAAGGAACATTTGCCTTTACAATGCCAGTAATAACATCAACAGAAGGCCGTTGGGTAGCCAAAATTAAATGAATGCCAGCAGCTCTTGCCTTCTGTGCCAAGCGCAGAATGGCATCTTCAACATCTGCTTTAGCTACGGCCATAAGATCAGCAAGTTCATCAATAATAATTACGATAAACGGCAATTTTTCCTTGGCCTGCTCATTGTAACTGTTAATTTCCCGCACATGGCTGTCGGCAAAAAATTTATAACGCCGCTCCATTTCAGAAACAGCCCATCTTAATGCAGAAGCCGCTTTTTTTGAATCCGTGACCACAGGAACCATGAGATACGGTATTCCATCATAATTGGAAAGTTCCACTACCTTTGGATCCACCAGAATAAACTTTACTTCATTAGGATTTGCCTTATACAGAATCCCTGCAATTATAGTATTTATGCATACAGATTTCCCCGAACCTGTAGATCCTGCAATCAAAAGATGCGGCATTTTTGTCAAATCTATAGGAACAATGGTCCCGCTTATATCTTTCCCAAGACCAATATAAAGCTTAGAACTATTTTCACGAATATCATCGCAATCCACAATTTCCCGAAAAAGCACCTGCTCATTTTTGCTGTTTGGCACTTCGATACCAATGGCTGCCTTCCCTGGAATAGGGGCCTCAATCCTCACGCTCGGCGCCGCTAATTTTAGTGCAATATCATCGGCAAGATTTGTAACCGAGCTAACCTTTACCCCTGGCGCAGGCTGCAACTCGAACCTAGTTACGGCTGGACCCCTAGTCACAGCGGAAACCACTGCACGGACATGAAAATCAGCCAGAGTCTTCTCTAAAATAGCACATTTATTCCTAATTTCATTTCTATATGACGCTGCACTCTCTCTTTTTACTGAATCAAGAATTTTTAGTGGTGGAAGTTTATATTCCTTATCTTTGACCGCTTTTTTACGTGATTCATCAGTTACAGACTTATCCAAGACAGTCTCATCTGTAATATTTTCATGTTGCGCATTATAAATAGCTGAAGGCTTTAGTTTTTCTCCAATCGCGTTATCTTGGAAATTATTTTTAATAATTTTCTTATTTTCGTCTTCCATACTCTCCCCGTCACTGCCATAGTTAATAATAGGAACAATGACGCTAGGCTTATTTTCTTCCCACTCTGGTAATTGTACTGGATCCTTGGAAATTCCCTCTTTAACGGCTTGCTGATTGTAAATATTTTTTTTCCCAAAACTAAACGCCTTTCTGCCATTAAGACCTTCGGTAAATTCTTTGAATTCCTCATTTCCGTAAATATTAGGTCGTTCCGTACCCAAAGAAACCGAGTCGTTTTTCCATTGTAGTGCTGTAGCAGGCTTTTCCTTGCCATCTGCTACTTCTTCGATTTCCTCTTCCAATCCGCCATATTTATTTTTTGATACGAAAATAAGTCTCTTAATTCTTCTTGCAATAGTACCAAGCGGCATTACTGCTGCAATGAAACCCAGCCATCCGGCAAACAGAAATGCCCATGACCACTCGAACCCAATTGTACGGTGCAGCAAAAAAACAACAATTCCGCCAATTAGACCCCCACCTATGGGAAGCCTGTCTGGATATAGTTCCTCTCCAGTTCCCGTTACATAAAGATTATGAGCCGTACCGAGGAAACACAGCATAAAAAGGAAAAAAAGCAGTGTTTTTTTATTAAAACATATAATTCTTTCTACTCTTATCGCCCTATACCCTAAAATAATACAGATGACAGGCAGAAATAAAGTTCCCCGACCGAAAAGATAAAGTTGAACTCTATCAATAAATGCAGTGACACTATTCGTAAAAATAGTGCAGTAAGAAAGAATGGACACGACTGCCAATACTAAAAGTGCCGCTCCTATTATAAAACGGCGTCTGACACTATTCCTTTTTTCAGCAGTTTTTTTCTTTCCCCTCAAAATAATGCACTCCCGTTTATATTTCCATAATTATTGGCAGAATCATAGGTCTTCGTCCCGTCTTTTCATACAAAAAACGGCCCAGTGATTCCCTGACAGTCGATTTAATAGCAGTCCACTCAGAAACCCCTTCATCTCCACATTTATCAAGAGCGACCTGTACCTTATCTCTAGCCTCTTCCATAAGGTCCTCTGCTTCACGTACATAAACAAAACCCCTAGATACAATATCGGGGCCAGATACTACCTGACAGTTTTCTTTATCCATAGTTACAACAACAATCATAATTCCATCCTGAGAAAGTTGACGGCGGTCACGTAAAACAATATTACCTACATCTCCCACCCCAAGTCCATCAACTAGTACCTTACCTGATGTTATTTTCCCAGTAATGGCAAGACTGTTTCTAGTAAGTTCAATGACATTCCCATTTTCCGCAATAACAATATTTTCCTTCGGCATCCCAAGATCCTTGGCAAGTCCTGCATGTTTTATAAGATGCCGATATTCACCGTGTACGGGGATGAAGTATTTAGGACGCACCAAATTATGCATAAGCTTTATTTCTTCCTGACTAGCATGTCCTGAAACATGCACGCCGTTTGATTTTTCATAAACCACATCCGCACCAAGTTTATAGAGATGGTCAATAGTTCTAGAAACTAGTTTTTCATTACCTGGGATAGGCGTAGCCGAAATAATTACCGTATCCCCAGGAATAATGTCAACTTTTCTGTGATCACTCATTGCCATACGCGTAAGAGCCGACATTGGTTCTCCTTGGCTCCCTGTAGTAATGATGACTATCTGGTCAGCCTTATAATTATTTGCCTCATCAATATCAATTAGCACTCCATCAGGAATATTAAGATAGGCAAGTTCTTTGGATATATTTACAACATTTACCATACTCCGGCCTATAACAGCAACCTTGCGTTTATACCTTACTGCACTATCTATAACCTGTTGAATGCGGTGTACATTCGAGGAAAATGTGGCAATAATAATACGTCCTTTGGCATAGCGGAACTCATCGTCAAATGTTTGTCCAACCACTTTCTCGCTTGGTGTAAACCCAGGATGTTCTGCATTAGTGCTGTCAGCAAGAAGTGCCAATACGCCTTTGTCTCCATATTCTACAAATTTATTGAACTGGGTTATCTGACCGTCCACTGGAGTCTGGTCAAATTTAAAATCTCCTGTATGGATGATTATGCCAATCGGAGTGATAATTGTAATGGCCACCGCATCAGGAATACTATGATTTACACGGACAAAATCCATTTTAAAAATTCCAGCTCGCACCTTATCGCCAGGTTTTATGGCTACAAGATTTTGCGAACTGACACCATTTTCCTTTAGCCTGCCCTTTAAAATACCTAGAGTAAGAACGGTACCATAAACGGGAACATCTATTTGTTTTAAAACATAAGGCAGAGCTCCAATATGATCTTCATGTCCGTGAGTAAGAAAAATGCCCTTTATTTTATCTTTATTTTCAAGCAAATAGCTAATATCTGGAATTACCAGATCTATTCCCAGCATATCGTCTTCAGGGAACATTAACCCCGCATCCACTAAAATGATATCATCCCCATAGCGGAAAACAGTCATGTTCTTACCAATCTCCCCTAATCCACCAAGAGGAATTATCTGAACTTTATCTTGAATTTTTACCAAAAAAAATACACCTCCATATATAAATTATATCCGTACAAAAATTTATAAAAAAATATAATTATATCCGTACACTTTCTCTATTTTATATTATACACTAAGTATATAGTAAATTCAAATATGCCCAATTGTGAAAATAAAGCAAAAAGCTGTCCCGTACAAATATTCGGGACAGCTTTTTAATAACAATCTTACCGGTCTTCGCCGTTGTTCTGCGTAATGGCACCTTTTATCTTATTGGTACGCTGCCATAAGAAACCTGCCGCCAGAAATGCAATGCCGACTGCATCGGTCATCATCTCTGGGATAATCATGCAGATACCGCCAATTAAGAATAATGCGCACTGTGGGAAATTAAGCACGTTCTGACAAAAACCGATCATTGCAATAGATACACCCCACATCCCAACTACCGCGGTAAATGTACTGTAAATAAGGTTAAGCACTGTAGCGTCAATCATAAGCAGTTCATGTGATAATACAAAAATGTAAGGAACGATGAAAGCCGCTATTGCAAGCTTTGCCGCGATGACACCAGTTCGCATTGGATTTGCGCCAGCTATACCCGCACCAGCATAGGCTGCAAGAGCGACGGGCGGTGTAACGTCAGCAACAATACCGAAATAGAAAGCAAACATATGGGCCGCCAATACTGGTATTCCCATCTGAATTAAGGCTGGTGCTGCTATCGTAGATGTGATAACGTAGTTAGCAGTTGTAGGCACGCCCATACCTAGTATAAGTGACGTTATCATTGTAAAGAACATGGCTGGCAACAACATTCCACCTGAAAGGTCAAGGAGTGCCGTGGCTACCTTAAGACCTACGCCAGTTTTGGTTACAACGCCGATTATAATACCAGCCATGGCGCATGCAATTAATACTCCAAGAACACCTTTTGAGCCATCAATGAGCCCCTGTACTATCTGTTTAAAACCAATACGAGTGGATTTTCTGAGACAAGCACACACTATGCTTAGAACAATTGCTGCAAGGGCCGCACGCATAGGAGTATAGCCAGTCACAAGAAGATAAACTATCACCACAAGAGGAATAGCCAGATGCCCTTTTTCGAAAAAAAGCTCTGTAAACTTCGGCAGTTCCTCCCGCGGTACGCCTTTGAGTCCGAATTTTTTGGCTTCGTAGTGTACTCCAAGCCATACACCAATATAGTAGAGAAAAGCCGGGATAACTCCGGCCTTTACAACATCAAAATATGGAACACCAACAAACTCTGCCATCAGAAATGCAGCAGCACCCATAACAGGCGGCATTAGTTGCCCACCGGTTGATGCGGCTGCCTCAACCGCACCTGCAAATTCAGGACGATATCCGAGTTTTTTCATCATTGGGATGGTAAATGCACCAGTACCAGCAACATTGCCTACAGAACTGCCAGATACGGTTCCCATAAGTCCTGAAGACAGAACAGCAACCTTTGCAGGCCCGCCTGCTGCCCATCCTGCAACAGCATTGGCAAGATCAATGAAGAATTTGCCGAGACCTGTGGCTTCAAGATAGGAACCAAACAGGATAAAGAGATAAATGAAAGTTGATGATACGCCCATTGGCGTACCAAAAATACCCTCCGTTGTAAAATAGAGGTGATCAAACATCTCCTGCACGCCTACTCCGCGATGACCCATTATACCCGGAATATGGTTACCGAAAAATGCATACATCAAGAACACGAAAGCAACTGTAATCATAGGCCATCCGACAACACGTCTTGCAGCCTCAAATACCATAACGGTTCCTATGAGGCCTACAATGAAATCCGTTTCCGTATTCATGCCTGCACGTAACACTAATTCATTATAAAAAACAACTATATACATGGAAGTGCAGGCACTTACAATGGCGAATAAAACATCCAATAGGTGCCTTGCCTGCCCGGACCATGATTTTCTTGCAGGATACAGCAGGAAAATAAGCAGAAACCCAAAAGTAAGATGCACTGCTCGCTGGAGTTGGGCGTCTAAAATGCCGAAAGTAGCTGTATATAATTGGAAAATGGCGAATAAAATACATATGCCTGAAATGACAATATTCCAGAATCCTGTCATTTCACGTTTATTGGATTCCTTGTCAAATTTTTGCAACACTTCTTCTGCAGAAAGCTGGTCTTTATCTTCTTTTGCAGACACCTGACTTCTCCTCCTCCTACATTAAAGATAATTTGCAAGCCAGTACTGGTAGCGATACTGGACTTTTATTTCAACTGCAGTTCCCTGACCGTACATTTCGCAAAGATCGTAAATATCACCGTGATGAATGACACATGGTCTTGCCTGTATTGCAACTCGTAACTTTACAGTTTTATATAGGCGATTCATAAGAAGATCAAATTTTCCATCGTCAGTCAGCCTCATTTCACCTGGAGCTGCGGAATAAGGAATTCCCCAACCGAAAGTTTCAAATCTGGTATGCGTCATCACAAGATCGTCAATACCATCGACGGTAAAGAACTCCTCAATTGGTGTTTTTTCCACTGAATGGGTAAAGCGTATATTCCAGACATCACCTGGAGCAGTTACAAAATAATGTTTCGGTTTATTATCTTCTGGGTTAAAGGAAACAATCATTCTAGTTGCATACCATCCGAAAACAACCAGCATTATGGCTATGACCGTAAAACCTGGTAAAAAAGACCGGAAGCCGGCAAATGTCGATATCCGGTCTTTGAGGATACACATTACCTAATTATTTCTCATTAAAGAATTTATCAGCACCAGGAGCCAGCGGAACAGAAACGCCGTTCAAAGCAGTTTCCTTGGATATTACATTAGCAGCTGAGTGAGATGCTTTAATGCGGTCCAAGTTGGTGAAGATGGCCTTCGTAACATCATATGCTGTCTTCTCGTCCATCTTGTTAGTAACTGCCAGCATGCAGAGTATTGCTACAGCATTAACATCAGCATCCTGTTTGTTATAAGTGTTAGCCTTAATCTTAACTTTAGTATAAAACGGATAGTCTTTAATCAGGGCATCAGCCTTATCACCATCAACAGGGATTAATCTGATTACTTTCTGAGTAGCGATATCCTGAATGGCTGCCGTTGGGAAACCTGCAGTTACGAATGCAACATCTACGTTACCGTCTTTCAGAGCGCCAGATGCTTCGCCGAAGGAGAGATACTGTACTTTAACGTCATCATATGTCAGGCCATAAGCCTTCAAAATCTGACGGGCATTTGCTTCAGTACCGGATCCTGCAGCACCTACTGCAACACGTTTACCTTTGAAGTCAGAAACTGATTTAATGTCGGTACCTGCCAAGGTTACTATCTGGACTGTCTCAGGATAGAGGCAAGCCAGAGCCTGCAAGCCGTCAACTTTTTTGTCCTTAAACATTTCAGTGCCTTTATCGGCATAGTAAGCGATATCGTTCTGTACAAAAGCGATATCAACCTTGCCCTGCTGCAGCAAATTGATGTTTGCTACTGCTGCACCTGTGGACTGAGCGGAAGCGTTAGCACCAGGGATGTTTTTGTTAAGAACATCTGCGATAGCGCCGCCAATCGGGAAGTAAGTACCTGAAGTACCGCCAGTAGCGATGTTAAAGAATTTCTGAGCTCCACCTGCTGCCGGTTTTGCTTCTTCTTTCTTCTGCTCGGTAGCTGCTGATTTCTTTGGTTCCTCTTTCTTCTTGTAGTCACCGCCGCAGCCTGCAACCATTGTAGTCATAACCATGATACCCAGCAGGAATGCTAAGAGTTTTTTCATAAATAATGACCTCCTTTTTTAATATGTGCTTAAAATAATCTACACTATACTGATTTTACAACATTCGTGAAAAAAAATCAAAATCCTGCAAAATTTATTTAAAAATATTAGTGTATACAAAATACATTTTGCGTAAATATCGCATTTTCACGATTGTATAATATTTAGAACATTAATAAAATATCCTTCGGAAAAACAGTGCGTTTGCTTAAAATACACCTTTGTGTTAGACTTTGTTATAAGAAGACTATAAGGAGTGTGTTTGAGATGACTTCTGGAGCTTATACAATGAGACTCGCCCGTACCCTTTATAATGATGTTTATCGCGCAATGTTGTTTAATGAAAACCAGCAGCCTGTTGCCCATCTCAGAATTGTACCGAACATTCCGTTAGACCGCAGCCAGGTTCCTGAGGATGCACCGAAGGTACAGGCATTTCTTCTAGTGATTGTAGATGACGCCGATATAAACAAAGATAATCTCATTGACTTTGAAGAATGCACATCTTACGCGCTACTGAAACGTTTTTCCACAGAAGTCGTAAACTTCCAGTTCTGCCAATTCTACTATCCTTCTCCTGCCTTCATATTTGATCAGGAGGGGGCTACTGAAAATCCCGTCATGTAAATAAAAAATGGTTTAACGTGATACAAATATCTGTATCACGTTTTATTTTACCTCAATTATTTAATAAATCTTACTTCTTTACAAATTTCTTCTGAAATTTTTTCTTTTCTCTCGTTAAAAATAACCTTATTCTTCTCAAAAAGATTGTTACCGTTGGTATCTATGGAAACAATCAAAGGTCCCAGCTCATGCACACGGCATGTCCAGAGGGTTTCAGGCATTCCCAGATCATTCCAGTTTGCACTTTCAATTTTCTCAACACATTTAGCTACAATTACAGTACAGCCTGCTAGGAATACGCAATAAAGAGCTTTATATATTTTGCAACCTTCCATAGTTTCCTTGCCCATGCCAACTTTACCTACGATGAGTTTGACGCCTGTATGTTTTATAAATTCATTTTCGAATTTCTCCATACGCATGCTGGTGGTAGGCCTACAGATACCATTTCATGCTTATCGTCCCCCAGCGGACGGATAATCGGGCATGCATGTAAAATAGCGCCGCCGTTGACATCAACTGGCAGTTCCCTCCCACCTTCAATAAGCCTTCTGTGGGCAACATCACGGCAAGTTGTAATATGCCCCGTAAGATAAATTACTTCCCCTATACGGATATCTTCTAAATCTTCTGCCTTAATTGGTGTTGTTAAAATTTTTTTAGCCATATAATTCAACCCCATTATTGGATGTAATTGTGTAGTTGCGATCCTTATCGAATATTATATGTCCCTTTCTATGTGACCAGCATCCTACATTTACGGCTACACCAATAACTGAAGGGTGCCTGGCGGAATTTTCCACATGAACCCCCATCACTGAGAAATTACCTATCATGCACTGGGGTCCGAGACCGATTTTATTAATGCCGTCCTCAAGAAGTCTTTCGAGCTTTTCTGCCCTCTCATTCGGATTATATTCCCCAGCGGCCTCATGAGTGCCTTTTTTGACTGAAGGGCCGCCACTTCTATGGAAGTTCCGACGCCTATACCTACAAGCAGTGGCGGACAGGCGTTAGGGCCGTAACTTGTCATAATATCAAGAACAAAATTGACAACGCCATCATACCCGGCACCAGGCATAAGGACCATGGCCCTTCCAGGAAGCGTACAGCCGCCTACTACCATATAGGTATCAATTTCACAGGCATCACAGTCAGGCACAATCTCCCAGAAAACTCTGGGTATATCTTTTCCTACATTAAGCCCCGTATTGTACTCGTCAAATATTTCAACGCTATTGTGACGCAGCGGAGCCCTTTTTGTAGCCCGAATAACCGCCTCACTAAGCAATGTTTCCAACTCTCCTATAAGCGGGAATTTAGTCCCGCATTTTACGAAAAACTGTATAGCCCCCGTATCCTGGCAGGAAGGACGATTAAGCTCTTTTGCAAGTTCATGATTTTTAAACATTGTTTCATAAATTGACTTTGCCAGCTCTCCTGTTTCTGCATCGCAAAGTTCTTCCAACTTCTTGGTGATGTCATCGGGCAGGACTTTACCGCTATAATCAAAAAAACGTGCTATGATATCCGTCATTTTTTCCACAGCCTGCTGATTGCTCATATATGAATCCCCATTCCGCCTATTATTATATGGGCTACGGCCATTGAAGGCCTGTACTGGTGACCTTCAATGTATTTTTAATCACAAAACAGTCCTTAGTAAAATTATTACAAAATTTATCAGTCTATTGCAACTAAAATACCTGTACCTGTAAAATTCAAAAAGCTTCCGGAAAATCCGAAAGCCTGTTTTTATTTTGGTGCCGAAGGCCGGACTCGAACCGGCACGTAGGAAACTACGCTTGATTTTGAGTCAAGTGCGTCTGCCAATTCCGCCACTTCGGCGTTTTTGTCTCCAGGCTTTATGCTTGGATTGTGGCCGATTGTAAAATGAAGTTGAACAGTTAAAAAATCCATAGCGATTGAATCC
>JAJQDY010000010.1 GCA_021201965.1 Phascolarctobacterium sp. | reverse complement strand
ATGTGTCCTGCTATCTTCCGAAGGCTCATTCCCTCTCTGTTAAGGGCTTGGATCGCGCCTCGGTCGATGTCCGTCAGATATTTCCCTTCTTGCGCTTCTCCGCATCTGTGATAGAATGTGGGTAGTCCATAGTGATTGTCCTCCTCGATAGGGTTTTGTGTGTGAACTCTATTCTACCACGGATTCAATCGCCATGGATTTTTTAACTGTTCAACTTCATTTTACATTCAGCCATGTGACTAGTAATGAAACTAAAATTAAGAGCTATAGACATGTTCCTTATGGCTTTAACTTCTTTAACGTTGCTTGGATGTTCCAAAACAGGACAAAAAGCAGTAGAAAACAATATTAAGACCCTTTTTCCTGAAGTAGCAGTAATCGAAACAACTGACTATTCGTATAACGAAAAAGCTCACATCGCTTAAATCCAGTTTAAGACAACCAACCCAGCCGAGACCCATAAAGAATATACTTTGAATTATGCTGTAATGTCTGACGATTATGTCCATAGACTGTCTACAAGCTCCGTACCAAGTAGCTTTAGCCAAGATATTTACTTAAAGTAACCCCCGCTATGTACGGTGACGGCGTAACAGCTTACTCACAACTATATACGTTGCAAAGAAAGCTATGGTATATCGCTCAATTTATGGACATAAAAATCTCAGCCGCAAAATTGAATCAGGAAAGTTGGGACAACGTGTATGACTATGCAAGCCTAGCGAACATTGTGATAGAGATGTATGAAAAAGCATATAATGATGCTCCCCCATTGTCGCTGATAAATTTGCTGGACCTCTTGCACCATTTGATCTGCCGACAGATCCTGAATATTATAAACACTACGTTGACACCGATCTCCGCTTTTGGGTTGATGACTTTAGAAAAAAAGATAAAGAACACTTTAACAACCTGCGGCCAAAGTCCTAAAAGTGCATGTTCTTATTTTCTCAGATGTAAATACCACAATACAAAAAGCCTTGTGACTCAACGGTCTTAAGGCTTTCGCTATTTTTCTAGTTTAACACTATCACAAGTCAACACGTGCATCAAGATGAAATTCAGTGAAATTTAGTGAAAGTTTTTTTAAGGCCCTGTCGTGCAGCATATGTATATTTCTGCCCGTTTTGCACATATCATAGGCAATCTCCTCCCAGGTCTTCATGCCCAGATAACGGCGTTCAAGAAGAAGCCTACAGTCAATATCATCAACCGTTTTAATAGCGTGCATTATCTCTGCTTTAAGATCTACCAATGAATCAATGTCGGCATTGATTTCATTCTGCAAGTCCACAATTTTACATACCACGTTTTCCATTCCGAAAGTTGCAGGACTTGGATTGCGCAGCATTCCCGTGATAACGCCAGTGCATTTCTGGGCCAGTGCGTTCAGTTCCTCCAGCTGAACAATCTTACTGTCAATACGCTGGTTTATCCTGAACGCCTGCTGCAGATATTTCTTTACCGTCATGTCATGCCACCTCCAGACTCGCCTTCACGGCGTTTATTAAATCAGACTTCGTTTTTTCCTTGCGCTTCAATTCCTTCATCACCTCATCATCCATAGTGCCCTTAGTTACTATGTGGTGAATGACGACCGTCTCATTCTTACCCTGCCGCCACAGTCTGGCGTTCGCCTGCTTGTAATGTTCTAGGCTCCACGTGAGACCGAACCATACTAGAGTTGACCTACCCATCTACAGGTTCAGGCCGTGGCCAGCGGATGCCGGATGCATTACCGCAAGTGGTATTCTTCCTGCATTCCAGTCTTCTATATCACCGCCGCTCTTTATTTCCCTTACGGCAAAACGCTTTTTTATACGCTCAAGATCATGACAAAAATGGTACACCACCATGACGGATTTGCCGTTGGCGGCTTCTATAAGGTCTTCCATGACATCAAGTTTCCTGTCGTGAATCTCAATTGCCTGCTTATCCTCTGTATAAACGGCGCCGTTCGCCATTTGCAGGAGTTTGTTTGCTAGCACCGCCGCATTCGCGGCATCAATCTCCCTAGCTCCCAGTGTCATTACCATCTCTTTACGGAACACGTCATAGATCTTGCGCTCTTTCGCCGAAAGGGCAACCGGTATAACATTCGTTATGCGGTCCGGCATATTCAGGTGGTCCACGGCCCTCATGGATATAGTTATGTCACTTATGCGCCTGTAAATTTCCTCTTCAGCTCCTGCCTTAGGCTTATACGAAAACACTATCATTTGACTCCTTCTGTCAGGGTCAAAGTAGGCATTGCGGGAACCCGTTATAAACCTACCAAGCCTGGTTCCTAGATCCAACAGCCTGAACTCAGCCCATAAGTTCATAAGGCCATTTCCGCTGGGAGTGCCGGTAAGCCCTACAATGCGTTTCACCTTCGGCCTTACTTTCATTAGGCTCCTGAACCTATTGGTCTTATGGCACTTAAAACTCGAAAGTTCATCTATAACCATTATGTCGTAATCGAATGGCAGGCCGCTTTTATTTACCAACCAGTCCACGTTTTCCCTGTTTATGATGTGGATGTCGGCTTTTTTCTTAAAGTGCCGCAATATGCGTTTTTTCGCTTCCCACGGCCACGGAATAGGTGAGTTCTTTAAGATGGTCCCATTTTTTAAGTTCCGCTAGCCAGGTATTCCTCGCTACCCTGAGCGGTGCTATGACCAGTATCCTCGTTGTTTCAAAGCGGTCACGGATGAGTTCCAGTATGGCAGTCAGCGTTATAACGCTCTTTCCCAGTCCCATTTCAAGGAACACCGCCGCTATAGGATGTTCTATTATGAAGCCAGTAGCGTACCGTTGATAGTCATAAGGTTCGTACATCACTTATAATCACCTCAATATTTTTTTCATCATCAAGCACGTAGCAGCGGAAGCCCAACGCTTCCAGCTGCTTATGTTTTTTTATTTGTAATGGTCTTGGTCTCTTTCCCGTGGCTTTTACTTCCACAAAGGCTGTTTTACCTTTGGGAAGAAGTACAAGGCGGTCAGGCATTCCAACCGAACCGATCGTGGAGAACTTGTGGCAGAAGCCTCCAGCTGCCTTAACCGCACTGACCAATTTCCGCTCTATTTCTCGTTCCCCCTCCATACGCTATACCTCCAATGCCCCTGCCAAGGTCCAAGACAAACAACTTTTCCTATATAAGCGTATCTATATACGTACTATTTATATGTATATAAAAATAAATTTAATTATTTAGATAATTCTTGTCTGTCATGCCACTTGGTAATCCGTTTATAAACCCTCTGACACCCGTAAATAGGCTGAACAGATCTGTTTCCCGTGCGTTTCCAACCTTCAATACGCAGCATTAAAGCCGCTATCTCGTAAGAATCGGATTTTTTTAGATCTGCCATGTTCCTGCAAAAACACTCGCACCAGATTTCAAGATTCGAAACTTCGTGCCGCGGGATTATCCTGGTCTCTCTTGTGGGATCGTCAACATCCTGCATGTAACGCCTCCTGGCGTATATATCCATGTCATTCCGGTCTATTGGCAACGGCGTTTCAAGATATCTTTCAACAATACCCTAACGCTCATCAATCTCAACGGCCTTATGCTGCATTTTTCCGGCTTCCGCCAAAAGTTCGTCCTCAAAATACAGCTTTTCCCCCGCCCGCTATATGAGCTTTGCCTCGGTTCATATCTGGTCGCATTTCTCTGCCGTAAATTCCCAGCTTTTTTCTGTGCCTCCTGGTTCAGCTTTACGACCCAAAAGCCCCTGTTGCCGGTGATGTCACGCAGATATCCACGCTCACCGTTAACGGATGCGACTATTATGCACTGTCTCGGATGGCTTTCACCCACCCTGCCGTAACTCTGACGGTATTTATCATCGGCGGTTGAGATAAAAGCCTTCACTTTCTCAATGTCAGCCTTTTTCATTCCCGCCAGCTCGCCTATTTCAACAATCCAAAAGCCCTGCAGCTTTTCGGCGCCGGACTTATCATTCATGTCGGTAATGGACAAAATATCCAAGTAATAATCCTCCCCGACGAGATCCTTGAAAAGCGTACTTTTGCCAATACCTTGGGCACCGTCAAGTACCAGGATGCTGTCATACTTTACCTCAGGGTAATAGATTCTCGCCACCGCTACCGCAAGTGTCTTTCTGGTAACGGCCCTTACGTAAGGCGTGTCATCGGCCTGCATGAACAATATAAGAAGTGTTTCCACTCTAGGGACCACATCCCATTTATGCAGGGAATTGAGATACTTCACTATAGGATGAAAAGTGCGCCTGTCAGCCACCCTTGCGAAAGCCACGTCGTGGTTACGAGTTGAGAACTGCACGTAACGTATGTAGAGCATGGCCTTTAAGTGCGCCGTGTCAGCATCCCTCCAGAACCTCTGGTGTGCTGGTCGTTCCCGTGGCATAGGTCCCGTGACCTCTATCATGCCGGCCATTTTATTAAAGGCGGAATTAGCGAAATCAGGATCGTTTTCCAGAATTAACACCGCATTCCAAACGCTGTTTTCAAGAGCGGCCCCACGCTTCACGTAGCGGAGTCGTTTCCGCCAGTCCTCTTCTCTGAAATCTTCTTTCGCCTGGTATGCCCTCTCGTTCGCAATCTGGATTTTTACCACTTCGCCCGCAAGGGCCATCTCGCATGTAGCGTCAAAGTCTCCGCCAAATAGATGAAGCCTCACGAGATCAAAGGCATTGAGCAGCTTCCCGCATACGGGATCCGTAGCGTAATAGCTGTAGGCAAACTTGCTGTCGTAGGCCACCAGCCCTGCGGAGCCCTCACCGAAAACATAATCATAGCGCCCTTCAATGATGGATGGTTTATATATTTCCGAGAGAAACTTTTCTATGGCGGCGGGTATACTGTATATCCTGCAGAAAGCCCCCACTACGCCGCCCTTTTTCAATGGATCTTCCTGCTTTTTGGCGATATGCTTCTTAAGCACGCTCTCCCTTGAAGTGGTGGGCAGAAGCGAGCAGTCCCTACAACTGGGATGGGATTTCAGTATTTCATCAGGATCCAGTAGCGGACCCACGATATCCATGTAAAGGTATTCCCCGTTAGATGGGCATGTGGGCCAATACATTAGCTGGTTAGGTATGAACGAGCATTCATCAAACATGTCTATGCCAAGGTCAGCCGCGAGATAGCGCAATATGGCCGCATACTCTTCAGCCGTCACGTCCATGGCAAAAGGCGCCACTATCCTCAGTAGCGAGTTTTCAGGCGTATGGCTGTGAGTGGAATATACGGCGCAGCGGAATTTAAGGTTGTCACTGAGCTTTTCGACAAAATCATGGGTTGCATGGTCCAAATCCTGGGTCCACATTGAACGGCAGGCGACCTTGCCTATCTTTCACTCGTTATTCTTAAGATGCCCAGCAACAAAGCCACCCATATCCTTGATCTCATCCAGCTGCCCCTTGGGCATCCTGGCATATTCTTCCACCGACTCCGTGGTACTGGATCGGTGTAGTGAGTCTTTTGCAAATGTCGTCAAAAGTCAGGATCTTATTGGCCCATTTTTTTATGAGTCTTGAATTTCCGACGGCGATTTTCATTTTGTTTGTTTCAGACATCACCAAACCTCCTTATTTTCTTGAATTTCTTTTTTGCGTAGCCAATTTTAGCCGCCATTCCATGAGAAACCTCATCACCAAAAATCCACAGCTCATCACAAAGATCCATGATTATCTCCACCATAATCATGGCGTCACGCCGCTCATCGGGGTTTTCGTCATCCATGAACTGTGAGAACAGGAGATGAGGCGCAAACGGCAGGGCATCATTTTCATAAGCGAAATGGCAATACTTCCTTGCCGCCGCCACGTTCTTTTCCACGTTCCCGGCGTACGGGGAGCATATATATACGATAGGTGACATAAAACGCCTCCTTAATCTTTCCTGTAAAACATCGTCTCCAAATCATCGGCTTTCAGTTTCAGCCCTTTTTCCCACGGCGGTGTAAGTGACATTTTGCCGCATATCAAGGGTACGCTCACGGTTGAGCTTAAGCTTTTCTCAATAATTATTTCATCATGCACATGCATTATTATGCTATGGGATGACAGCGTTTTCATCGCATAGGCTAGAACGTCCCGGGCTATGGCCTGTACTATATTCTCGACAAGCTTAGGTCCATAGGTCTCTATTCTTTCCCATTTTTTGCCGCCGCTTATGCCTTTATAAGTAATGCAATCGTTGCCAAACTGGTTAACCCCGATGTGGGGCTTCACGTATCCGAGCCGCCGACCAGATGGAAGGGTTATAAAAAAACATGCCACTTTCATAGGTGAATTTAATATCCGCCGCTTTCTCCGTGGATTTTTCCCTTACCGCCTTTAAAGAAGCCCTGTCCACGGCCCACCATAGTTTCGTTATGTTGGGATTGCTTTTACGCCAGGAATCCACCAACGGCCAAAGTTCATCTTCCTTGAGCACAATTTCAAGGGCACCCATGTTTTTTAAGGCACCTGCAGAACTTCCGTAGCCGAGCGCCAGTTCGGCAATCTTGCCCTTCTGCCTGAGATGGGCGTTGACGCCGTGTTTCTCAACGGGAACCTTAAACATCTGACTTGCGGAAGCGCAGTAAATGTCACCTCCGGATTCAAAGACTTCAGAGCGCCAGGTCTCCCCGGCAAACCAAGCAAGAACCCTCGCTTCAATAGCTGAAAAATCTGCTACTATGAACTTATGCTTTTTCCTTGGAATAAACACGGTGCGGATAAGCTGCGACAAGGTACCCTGCACGTCACCGTAGAGCATTTCCACAGCTTCGTAGTCACCATTACGCACCAGGCTTCTCGCCGCTTCCAAGTCAATAATGTGGTTCTGCGGCAGGTTATGCAGCTGTATGAGACTGCCTGCCCATCTCCCGCTACGGTTGACGCCGTAAAACTGGAACATCCCCCTGACCCTGCCATCCGCGCATACCGCGTTTTGCATGGCTTTATATTTTTTAACCGATGATTTGAACAGCTGCCTGCGGAGCGTAAGCACCTCCGTAAGTTCACCGGGTGCGGTCTTCAGCATCTCATCTACCTGTTTTTTCCCAAGGGATTTTGTGAAGAGCCCTTTCTTTGCGAGCCAATTTTTAAGCTGCTGCACTGAATTGGGGTTTTCTATTTCAGTGAGCCTTTTAGCGGATTCGGTAAGTATATTCCTGGACCTTTCGTCCATCTCGATTGCCGCTTTGACCAGTTTCATATCCACCGCCACGCTGCGATCATTAATTTCTTGATCCAGCCAGTATTCTCCCATACGGGATAGGGCACGGGAATTTTTTTTCAGCTTCTCCTGAACATTCCGCTCGACATCAGCGTCACGCACGTTATAGACCTTGAAATCTTTTCACGCCGCAAGGTCATCTTCCGGTATTTTCCTGCTCGGCAGGCAGAACGTGCGGATAAGGTCTCTGCCACCCGTAAGTTTCGGTTTCCCGAGGTTAAGCACGGCACCAGCGCCTGCCAGCGAAAGAGGCATGCCAAGGTAAGTCACCCACACCATGGAGCATTTCCAAGATCTCGGGCTTAGAAAAAGCCCGTCATGACTTATAAACTTGTCCGAACGACACTTCCTAAGCCACGCCGAAAGGCATATACGTTCAAACTGCGCATTGAACGCCAATTTGATAACGGAATCGTCCGTAAGCGCATCCAGCATGTTTTCCGGTATTTCTTCCCCACGGGCCAGATCCACTACCTCAAACTCTTTTTCATCGGTACGGTAGCAAAAAGCAGGGTCTCAAAATCTTCAGCTTCCGAATATTTATAGACGCCGCAGCGGGCCAGATCCACGCTGCTGTATGTTTCAATATCTATATCAATAATTTTTACGTTATCCTCTTCTTTCAGAAAATAGACAGTGGGGAACTTAGTCCCCACCCTAGTGCTCTCTATTCCAAAAAGTTCTCGTCAGTTTCGCTGGCAAAGTCAGAGGCCGCACTTGCCTTTCCCACGAGCGGTTACCGTCACGGAGCTTCTGCAGATTGTTCAGTCCGCAGGCAATGCCTTTATTGCCGTTAGAATTAAACGCATAGAAGGTAATGCTGGCCTTGCCGTAGACTCCTGAATACACCTCACTACGTGAACTGATCTCCTTGCGATTGGCGTCCACGATTCCTGGTGCGGTGGCGGAATTGGCATTTAAGAAATGGACATTGGCATAAGCCTCGTCATCCGGTCTTTCAATATCCCCGTCACGGAGCGGGGTTTTAATGGCACTAAGAGGCGGTGCGGACTTGTTGCTGCCTTTGAGCTTGCCCTGTCCTTCATCATAGGCAGCTTATATGGACGCTTCGATTTTTTTTACGGTTCCACGTCATTTTTCGGTATGATCAGGGACACAGAAAACTTTGGCTTACCGCCATTAATTGACTTTGGGTCCCACACGTTGGCATAAGAAAAACGAACTTCGCCTGTTATAACTTTCAATGGATTGTTAATCATTCTTAAATTCCTCCTTAAAATCATTTTCCAGTGCCGGACGCTTGTCGCACTCTGGCACCAGTATCGGTTTACCCTGGGGTTTATAAGTGAGATTTCCCAGGATATCTTCAAATTGTTTCCTACCGAGCATAGCCGTCATGGCCGTAATTTCGAGTAGTTTCTTCTCATAAAGGTCATAGCCTTCCGCTGATACCGCGGCGACCACGGCCTCATCGTCCGCATACCTTCTGATTGAGCGTCCTTCCACCAGTTTGTATCCCCGCCATGATTTACCCCTCATGGCTGCACGGAGAGCATACTCCCTGACGTCATTGGCCCATGCCGCAAGATCATCAACTTTACCTAAAACATCGGTTACTTACTCATCCCTGAGCGTTGCCGGCTCCTAGAAGTCATACCTGGCAAGTGCCAGATTATGTTCCGCTCGCTTCCGACAGGTTTCCTTTGCCTTACAGAACCTACACCAGTCCCCGCAGGCATACTCCCCTTCGCCACCATAAGCGAGTGCCGCTGTCGGGGTCAGAATCTTTTCCACACATTCTAGCAGATCATCCTTTGCCATGGTGAAGGTGCTTATGTTTCCCCTCCTCGGCTGGTAAATGGTCATCAACACGGTATCGATATCATAGATGCCATCAGCCAATTCCAACGCTCCAAGCGCATAGCACATGAATTGTGGGTTATTGTTGGCATCTACTTCTATCCATCTCCAGTACTTGAAATCAACCACGCACAGTGTGCCATCAGCCATGATGACGCAGTCCCCCGTCCCAAAACCGCCCGTGACAAATCTGGAAAAATCCAGGTGCTGCTCTACCCGCACCACGGGATCCTTGCACTGTTCCCTTGCCGCACTAAGCAGCTCCATAACGTAGTTTACGTAGCCTTCAGCACTTTCTTCCATTTCATTGTTGTAATAGTTAAAAGCTTCCGTGGGCTCCCAAGTTTCCATCCTCAACGCTTTTTTGAGTTTGTACTCGCAGAGAGCATGTGGCTCGATACCTTCAGCCGCATACTCGCTTCCCTTATCGACTATGCCTTCGCAGAGCCTAACGGACGGGGGGGGGCAATGCAGCCAGCGGTCTGCCGAAGAAGCGGATAATATGGCATGCCCTTTAGCCGGAATCGTTAATATCTTCCGCTTCCGCAAGTATATCTGCGTAATCATTAGGATCGACGTCGGTCAGCTTGAGTGCACCATACTTTTTTAGGAGAGCGCGTACTTGAGCTGTATAACCGTTTTGAGATCTTTCCACCAGTGCCGCCATTACCGTTTCCAGCGTTACGGGCTTTTCGTCTTCAACCACAAGCCTGTTCGCAATACGGTTTATGGCGGCTGCGATCTTGCGCAGTTCTTCTGCGCTTTCGGTGCTTTTCATATACATCACTCCTTCCCATTGCCTGCAACCTTATCAGGTCCCTGGCCATCTGTTTGGATATGACGCTGATGACGGTTAGGACGCCGATAAGTTCTTCGTTTTCATGCATTTACGGACTCTCTTTTCCAGGGAGTATTTAGGATTTTTCTCTCCCTACTACCCAAACGTAGGGAAAAAGCAAAAATAACCCATTTTTATTCATCACCCATAAAAACAATCGAAGAATAATCCGATTACCGCTTATATTTTCCGAGTTTTCTGTTGAGCAGCTTTTTCACTTTCTGCCAATGTCTGTTATACGTAGTCTGTGGGATAGCCATGATTTTGGCACTTTCGCGCTCTGATTTGCCCTCCATAAAAAGCTCACACATTTTACGACCTTCAGGTTCGAGTGCTGCCAGTTCGTAGTGCAGAGCATCCAAGAGTTCCGCCTTCATCAGGATTTCCTCTACATCAGCCGTTTTATCAGGCACGGTTTCATCCAGTGTTGTAGGATGCCAATCAGTTATCATCTCAGCATCAATGGATAATGTGCTCTCACCCAAACAAAAAGGACATGTTTGGCAGTCCATATCGCAGCTATCCAACTCGTGCCTTGGGCAGCCACAGCGTCCGTGAACCCACTGCCGCACACGGCAGGCATCTATTCCCCTGAAATATTCCCTGTGCAGTTCCTTTGAAACCCATATCTTCCTTTTCAACGCTTTGAGGTAAATCTGTTTTTGACCTGAGTTTTCATTTTTTTTCATTGGTATCAGCTCCTTGGATTTTTTCAAAATCCTCAGGAGCTGCCGTTTTACTTATCCCTCAGGGCATACTGCAAAATGGCCAGACTGATGCTGCATTAAACACAGCATCCTTCTGGCCATCTGGCGGCTCTGAGGATTCAATAGCTAAAGCTATTCAGTTATTTAGCGTTCGGTAGGGAAATTTCGTATTTACTGCGCTCGTTGCAGATGTAATATGAGTCCGAACCCAAGCGCACGTCATACCACTTACGCTTCCGCACCAGGCTTACCGTCTGCATCTTTGGTTCCAAATCAAGCATCAGCTTACCATCGTTTCTGCGTATTTCCATAATCCAACCTCCCTCCTTCTGTTATCTTGTAAACTTCTAAGGTAACAGATTGTTAAAAAAAATATAGCAGCAGCGTAAACCGCTGTTAAGACCGCCAAAAATATTTGCTATAGTCTCCCCTTATATAATTAAGTTCCTTCAAACGCAGGCAAGCTGCCGCTTGGGAGACGTTGAAAACTCTTGATACTTCCCGTATTAGATCACCATAATCAACAGTTTTATTATGTCAGTTCATAATACTCACCAATGCATCCACCGCTTTGCGTGGCATCAGCAGAATTGCACTTAACCTGCTTGCCTGTCTTTCTATTAGCCTTTTCTCCTGACGTTCAATAAACGAAAGCACGCTCTCATCAAGCAAGTCTGGTTCCAGTTGGCTGAAAGCTATTCTCTTATCCTCTCCTGCCTGAAATCGGAAATATTTTGAATGCAGAATAAAGTGGCTGGCTTCGTGTCCTACCGTGAATCTGCATCGATATCGATGCGGCTGGTTTTCATCCAAAATGCTGTTGTCAATTATCATAGTCCACGCGGCCACATAAATATATTTCATCCTGTTTTCTCCTTTATCATAGACGGGAATGTTACCATCCTCAAACACCGTCATCCCAAGGGGTTTGCCCAGGTTGGTCAGATACTGAAAATCCTGCTTCATCCCAAGATATTTGCAGGCAAACAGATCTACATTTATTTCCTCAGGGTAACAAGCAGCATCAGCGTCGAACGCCTCAATCATTGCTGATCCTAAGCGTTCCAGATGCTCATCGGTAACCTGTGGGAATCCGTTTGATTTCATTGGTAAAACAGGGCGAAACATAGATTAATCCTTCCCCTTTTTCATTTCTTTAATAAATTTAAGCCATTTTTCCCTTCCGATCCCAAGATCTCTTGAAGTCCTAAGTGCAACAACAACATATTCCTTTCCCATAATATAATCCGGCAAATCTGGCGCGATAGTGTTCCTTTGCTCGCCCGCAAGATCATAAAGTTTCTTTTTATCGTCAGCTTTTAAATTAAGTGTTTCCGCTACTTGTTCAATCCTTTCGGAAGTGAGGGCGGATCGTCTGTCTTTCTCCACGTCACTCAAAAAAGGAGCTGAAACCTTCATTTTACGGGCCAATTCCCTTAATGTCACATCTTTGGATTCTCTCAGTTCAGCCAAAAATTTCCCAGAGGTCATCTCCTTGCTTGCCATTAACAAACACCTCCTACGCCTTTCACAACACAATTTGCTATCTGTAAGCTTACAGGTGTTATATGCCAGTAAACCATACTTGTCAACAGCAAATTAAGAATATTGGAAAAACTAATATTGGACCTACATTTAAAGGAAAAAAACAGGGCGGCCATGAAACCTCTATCGGCTTGGCCGCCCTGTCCCATCCTTATTGCGGGGCCTTTCGCTACATACGTTGCGTCTGGGGATACTCCCGTGCCCATGTCCGGTAAACGGTGATCCTCTGTCATGATCGCCTCCGGCAATAATTATTTGTTTCCGAAATACAACTCCCAATTATCCTGCAGCCGCGTCGCTATATGAAAGCCCAAAAGCGGCGGCAAGGCGTTCCCGCTCAGCTTGTACGCGGCGGAAGTGGAAACGCCCTTGTTCCCATTCCCGGGCCGGTAATATAAAATCATAGTCATCCGGGAAGGTCTGAATCCTGGCGCATTCCATGACCGTGAGCATGCGTTCCCACAAGCCCCTGTTGAGTTCCTCGACGTGAGTCTCGCCGTGTTCGACGCTAATCCTGCAATACTCGATGTTCCCGTGGTGCTCGGACCTGATGGTCGGTCCTATATAGTTCAGGTCAATCTCGGTCTGCCCCTGGCAGTGCCGCCCCATGTATTTCGCCTTGGAATTTCCTCGCTGCGAGGCGTCCGTGGCCATGTCCAGTTCCGGCAGCCCTTCAAGGCACTGTCCCGCAGTGACGAACGGAAGGAGAGTCCCGTCCCCGTCAGCGGAATGGGTTCCCTTCGGGTATGGATCGTAATCGTCAACGATGGGCGCCTCGGACAATATCCGCAAAGCTTCCTCTGTCAAGGCGTTCTTACTGAATCCGTAAAAAATCACGCGTTCCCTGCCTTGCGGCACACCGAATTTAGCCGCCAGCAGGACCCTGGCCTAGATAACCAAATACCCGCCATCGCGCGCCGTGGAGAAATCACGCTTCATTGTCTCCTTCGCGTCGCCCAGGCTCGTCAGCCCTTTCACGTTCTCGGCTATGAAAACCTTTGGCTGCGTTATGGATATTACCTCGCGCATCCACGCGTAAAGCCGTCCCCTGCTCTCCATGGAGGGTTAGCTTAGCGTGCTTTCGTCGTCGTGGATTTTGGTGGATTCCAATCCCAGCCGCTTGCCGGCTATGGAGAAGTCCTGACAGTGAAACCCGATCGTGACCACGTCTATGCCGCCCGGGAAAACCTCGATACCGTTTTCCTCACGCAGCCTCACCAGATCCACCACGCTGCCCAGGCGATACGCAGACTAGGGAACGCCCCTGTCATTGAAATAATTGCACCAGGCCGCCTTCGCTGCCTTCATTACGTCGTTTGCGAAGACGGTCTTGAACATGGTCCTGGGAAGCCTGGTCCGCACGGACGTGACGGGACGGGTTTCCCATCCCGGGTTCACCTTCTCGTTCACCGAGACCTGAAGCACGTCGAAACCACCCTCAAAGCAAGGGTCCATGCCTCCGCAGCCGGGAAACAGCGACAACACGTTCAGGCACCGCTTGGCGGGATTTTTCTTCACTCCCTGCTTTATTCTGTCCGGCTTGACCGCCGTTTCGGGAATAAACCACACGCCGCCATGCCTTACGGCGCCGGCTATCCTGTTTTCCACGCAGTAAGACTGCACCCTTCTATTAGTGAGCCCCCATTTCTCGGCGGTTTCCATTGTTGTTATGTATGATTCCATAAAAATACCCCACTAACATTCTATTCGTTTTGGCGAGAAAAATCAAGTGGAGGTTTTATGTTTTATTCAGGGTCGTTAATGATGTCCGAAAGCATCCTTCTCTTGTCGTGACCGTTTGCGAACCTGTCAGATATTGCGGCGCTGGCCAAGTCTAGCCATTGCCTTTTCCCCGCCCCGACGTCCTCTTTGGGCTTCACTTCCCAATCCTCTTCCAGCTTGACTGGATCTGCGCTTATCAATTCCCGTAGCGCATAGCCCCTGTTTTCGTGGAGAACTTCGAAAATTTTGGCTATGCCCACGTAGCTTCGGCCGTCGCTCAACGTCACGTCGCACTTCCCGCCGGCGCTGAACCTGTCCCTAAGGCTGGAGTCTATGACGCTCTTTTCCACGGCAAGCCAGTTGGCGCATCCGCGATATTTATCCATACCGCTTGAGAACACCTCGAAATAGTGGACGAACGCATAGCCCAGTATCAGCAGGCGTTCCAGAGTTGACAATTCGCCAAACGTCGGATAAGCATGGGAGCGGTCTCCGGCAACCACCAGGCCTTGTATCCCTCGCTCCTGTAATAATTAGCTATCATCCTTATGGGATTACCCGACTCGCTCAATGCGGACTAGCTCAATCCCGACTTATCGAAAAAGTGCTCTTTTGCCGGCGTGTCCAAATCTATCATGTACCTTGGACTGTGCGTCACCCTCACTTCCGTGATGCACTCCTTGTATTCCCTGCTACGGAACTCGATGTCCGCACCGCGCATTTTACCGAAAACTATGACATTCTTCAGTACCCCCTGAACGCTGGTGCTCCCCAAGATGCTGTTCCCCGCAATCCTCCGGGAGTCACCAATTCCCACGGAACTTTTTACCTCGATGCCGTATTTGCCGCCGCCAGCGCACTCCAAAACTATGTCCGGAAATTAATGCCCGTTGAGAGTATGAGAGATCTTCACCCCTTGAAGCCCCAAAACCGCCAGGCCTATCTCCACCCCCTCCTTGACGCATGTCTCAAAATCCTCGCCGCTGCGCATGTAACGCTCCGGGCGCTTCTTGCAATCCTTGCGCAGATAATCCAGGATAGCGGCTATCAAGCTATCGAATTGATCTATTGTCACGGTCCTTGCCTACTCTTATTCGGGATCTTTGATTATATCCAGCAGCTTTCGTTTTATTCCTGGGTTCCCTGACTTTTTGGCAGCCAATTCGGCCCATTGGTTAAGCCGATTTTCGAAGCCGGTCTTTGGTTTCTCGCCCCAATCCTTCTTTAGCTGTACGGCCTTGGCATCCCTCAACGCTTGCATCACGTATCTCGTGTTTTTGTGGAGTATCACGAAAATCTTGAATGCCTTATTGAGCTTCTTCCCGTTGCGCAGCACAATGTTTCTTCGACCCCAGGATGTGAACTTGTCCCTCAGGCGGAGATCGATGACGCTTTTTTCCCATAGTCGCCAATTTGCGTGTCTGGCGTATTTATCTTGCTTACCGGAAAAAATCTTCACGTAATGCATAAACGCATACCCTTTCATGCTCCCTTTTTCTTCCGGCGATAAGTTGTAAAAAGTGCGAACGGTGAGCGGGGCGTTCGTTTCCACCCACCAAACTTCCTTTTTTTGCTTCCTGTAATAGCCCTGTACCAGTTTAATAGGTCCCTTGGAGTTGCGTATTCGTGAGTACGGCAAACCGGATTTGGTGAAAAAATCGAAAATTGCTTCGGAAAATAAAAAGCCGCCCTTAAAAAGGCGACTATAGCTAAAACAACACGGAGGCGTGTTTAACTACATATATATTGTATTACGCCTTCCGGAAAGTGTTAAAAGCTGGCACAAGGGTACCATAATTGTTCTCACGCATTAAAATTATCTTGATATTTTATGGCTCTTGATCAATATATATGGATACAGACAAATTAAAGGCATGTGTCCCCCGTGATAAACTACGCATTACTCGGTCAAAGAATCCGGGTAATCAGGCAGCAAAACGGAATAACGCAGGAAGTGTTAGCCGAACCGGCCAACATATCCATACCCTTCATGAGCTACATTGAGTGCAGTAAGAAGAAACCCAGTCTTGAAGTGTTGCTCCGCATAGCTATCGCTCTTGACACGACGCCGGACGCACTGCTAATGGCCAGCCAGTTATCCGAGTTTCCCGACCAGGACATAAAAAAGCTGCTTGCTTCATGCTCTCCTAAGGAAAGGGATTTTATAACACAGTTAATACGTTTCGTGATCATGCATTATCTCGACCGGTAAACGGTCGGTTTATTTTTTAACCTGTGGTTTATGTTATTTCCCTCTTCCATCGATTATAATGAATCGCGAAAGATTTAAATTAACCGGAAAGGATCCTTATTGGTTTATGAATGAAAAAGAAGAACAGCTTAGCAGCGTAGAGGAGTAAAAACGAAAGATACGCAAGCGCTACAGGGGCGTTGACCCTAACGAGCTGGACCTAATCTACGCCTGCGAGAAAAAGAGCATCACCCAGGAAGACAACCTGCAGTGCGTGCCCGTCTACGCCAGGGTGTCCACTGACGACCCTCACCAAACCTCGTCGTACGATCTCCAAAAAAATCATTACGAGGATTTCGTGGCCATGCACCCAAACTGGCAACTGGTGAAAATTTACTCCAACGAGGGTATTTCGGGAACCTCACTGCAGCATCGGGAAAGTTTCCTGGAAATGCTCAAGGATTGCGAAGCTGGTAAAATAGACAAAACCATAATCAGATTGATACAAAAACACGATAATAAAAGTGCCGTAAAACCGCCGTTTCTGGGCGGTTTCTTCATTTTTGGGGCTTCGTCAGCCTAATAAAAGCATACCCCAAAACGCAAACTGCTCAGTTTTCTCATGGCACTCTGTAACGATAAAAAAGCTATCGTTTCAGAGTATGGCCATCGTTAAAGCGTAAGAGCTATCATTTGAGGGTTGCAGAGCGCAAATTTAAATGTGACCATAGTCTGTGGAGATAAGTGTTATTCAGGGAGGAATGGTCTGAATCTCTTTCCGAAAAAGTAGAAAAATGGTATCACTAAGTATAAATAAATATCACAAAATGGATTGAAAGAAGTTGATAGTTGGACTATAACTATACTTATATTTGAGGCTTCGGTAGTTTGTGTGAGTGGCTATCCAGCACGGAATTCCATGATTAATGTGCTTTTAGATTCACTGAGCCTGAAGCAAAACTTAAGCTCGTCCGAAGGACTTGGCCTTGAAGGAGTAGAAAGAGCTGCTATAATGGCAAATAAGAGGCCAAAATGAGGCTTAAATGTGCTTCTGAGTTCCCCTCGCCCTCGGCCCCTTTTGCAAAGCAGCTTTTTTTGCTCGGTCAAGGGCGAGCTGGCTGGTTTACGCAGATCCAAAATAGAGCTGGGCCTTTTTCAGTGCACGGGAGTAATCCTCCAAGTCCATCGGGATACCTTTCCACACGCATTTTCTTCACCCACACATTCTACCGAAGCCTCTTATTTTTTTGGGTCCCTTCTTGTAGTCGATGGTAATGGTATAATCTTTCCGAGGATCATAAACTGCGTCTTCCGGATTTCCTACTATATTAGCAAATAATTCACCCTTTTTTTGTTGCTCCATAAGCCTAAATCACCTTCACCTCGTGTATGTATTACCTCGTTCATATACGCATCAATGGTTAATCGACCTGTGCGTTATAGGGCTGCTCGATTATTTCCATGACCTGGCCTATTTCTAAAGTGTGGTCTAAAAACAGTTCTGCATCTCCATTGCCCCATCTTCCAAGACCGGT
>JAJQDY010000033.1:5458-18206 GCA_021201965.1 Phascolarctobacterium sp. | reverse complement strand
GAAGAACTCTTCGACGCTTGCCTGGATGAAATCTACACTGCGTGAGTAGCAGAGCCATTTGGCAGGGTCAATGGGGCTTACGCCACCTTGACCATGCCGTCTGTCTCTGCTATTGGGTAATCAAGCCCAGCTAAGCTGGACTCTATTAAACTTTTACACGGATGTATTCAACTTGCACTTGCAATTTTCGCCTTTTTTTATTTATAACTTTGCAATTTCATTTTCAGCGTAGCATATTTTTCTTTTCCGTTAGTAAGCATTATATTTAACATCCATATACTATTGCCAACATCATCATGAGTTCTGGTAAACTGCAAGGGCTTCTTCTCTGATACATAGTAAACCATTTTCTCCTGCTCCATCAAATCATACATGTTCTGGCGCAAATAACCCCTAATCCCTATGTCAGAAAACATTATGGTAACCATCATAATTTCATCCATTGCCCAACATTCCAGATGATAAGGCCTCCCATCATTTAAGCTCCCGCAATAAAATCCTATATCGAGTACGCCGTCTTCATCCGGCTCCAATGGTGACGGTATATAATTTATCCTGTGCGGCATTGGAAATTCCTTGTCTGACATTAACTTACACTCCTTATGTGCCTTTGTTAAAGCCATTATAACATTGATTTTACAAAAAGCATAAATAAAAATCTCCTTTGAACCAGTATAACTGCCAAAAACAGACACCCCATCAAAGGAGACTTTTTTCATTCAATAAAATTACCGGTAATTGGAAAGATGCAATTAATACATCCCACGTATTTTCATTGCTTCATCTAATCTGCCTAAAGCTACAATGTAAGCCGCTACGCGCATATCAACCTTGTATTTTTTAGTTACGGCAAATACATTTTTAAACGCAGCACGCATCAAGGCATTCTGTCTCTCTATGACCTTTTCTTCGCTCCAGAAATTGCGGTAGAGATTCTGTATCCATTCAAAATAACTTACCGTTACGCCGCCGCCATTGGCTAAAATATCTGGAATTACCATTATTCCCTTTTTATCCAAAATTATATCAGCATCTGGAGTAGTAGGTCCGTTTGCACCCTCGGAAATAATCTTTGCCTTTACACTGGCAGCATTTGCGGCAGTAATCTGCAATTCCATGGCACATGGTGCCAAAATGGTAACATCCAAGGTCAAAAGCTTTTTATTGGTAATAGGTTTGCTGCCAGGATATCCAACTACGCTGCCCTTTTTTGCGGCATATTCTTCAACCTTGTACGGATTAAAACCCTCTGGACAGTAAATATTTCCTTTAATATCACTTAAGGCAACTACCTTTACTCCTTCATCATAGAACAGCTTTGCCGTCCAACTACCCACATTGCCAAAACCCTGCACCGCGCATGTTGCTTTCTGTGGTGCAATCTTTTTTATTTTCAGAGCTTCAAGGGCAGCAACCACTACTCCTCGCCCAGTTGCAGCAGTACGTCCTAGCGACCCCCCTACACAAATAGCTTTTCCGGTGATAAATCCTGGTTCATATTGACCAGTTATCTTGCTGTATTCATCCATCATCCAGCCCATAATTTGCGCATTAGTATTCATATCTGGAGCCGGAATATCACGTTTCTCGCCAATAATAAGTGCAATTTTATCAATAAAACCTCTAGTTAAAGCTTCTAATTCTCTCTGGGACAATTCCGAAGGATCAACAATTATACCTCCCTTGCCGCCACCATAAGGCAGCCCTGCTACAGCACATTTGCAGGTCATCCAGAAAGCCAACGTTTTAACTTCATCTAAGGAAACATTTTGGTGATAACGAATTCCTCCTTTAGCAGGCCCTAAAATTGTGCTGTGCTGACTGCGATATCCGGTAAATACTTTAGTCTTTCCGTTATCCATTTTAACTGGAATGGAAACTTCAAGTGTCCTTTCCGGATTGTTAATAATATTGGCCGCTCCCTCGTTAAGTTTCATCGCTTTAATGGCTTTGTTCAGCGGTATTTTCGCCATTTCAAATATGTCCATAAATATTCTGCCTCCTTATATTTTTTACTCCTTCCCCTACCCCCTCTCCCTCAATTATTATTATAACTTTCAAAATATTTAATGTCCAGATGACCTATTAAAATCTCACAAATTTTCTAAAATTTCACGCATAAAACTTTTACAATTACCCTATACTTAAATTATTCGAATTCAGCGTAAATTTTACTGAAATCAATACCGCCGATGACCTTCTTACAGTATTGCCGCCTTAACGAAGCAACTCCATCTTCTAAATGCGAATAAGTGATTCCATGCTTTTTTGAAAGCCATCCTTCCATAAATGCAGCCAGATGATCGCAACCTTTCAGTACACTCCCATCAATGGGCTTATATCCATTACCATCAACGTTATATTTGCTATTAATTTCTTCAATAGTAGTCATCTTCAGCTTTCCGTGCAGAATAACCCGATCCGCAAATTCATTCTGGGTATAATACAAAATATCCCCAGCCCAGCTATCCGGCAATAATGGCAGAATCCTTTCAAACACCTGCCGCTCCTCAATTGTTTTTATAAGTTCATCCAGTCCTTCCACGCTACGCTTTACCGGAGAAATAATATCCCTTGTCAGCACTTCCGGCAAATCATGGAACAACCCGCAAAGAAAGTCACTGACAATGCGTTCATCACAGGCTTCCATCTTTACTGCACAAAAATATCCCATAATTGCTACCAGCAGCACATGTCCCATGACAGATGTATCAGGAACCCTAGGAGACTGAGCCCAGCGCTTCTGAAATCGCAACTGCCCGACCAAGTCAATAAATTTACTGGTTTTGCTCTTTAGCGCTAGCTTCTGCACTCCAGTCAGATCAAAATGCTCCTGGACTTCTCCATCTATAACCTGCCTGGTTTCTTCAATACCATAAATATTCTCATTAAAAGGATAAATTATATTAAATTCCCATTGCGTGGCCAGATAATGTGCCGCACGCAATAGCTTTTTTTCTTTAGTGCAATAGCCCGGATTATCAAAGTATTCCTGCATTTTCTTAATGAAACCATCATCTATATCAGGAATACGCCTTTTCAATTCAGCATATACCCATTTATTCAGTGCCTTCCCCTGCGCCCGCATTAACTCATGAAAAACCGGCGGTTTAATGTCTGTCAGCACGTTTCTGTGCAGAAACTCAAAGATTCCTCCTTCAATAAGCACTCGCCAATTCAACTTCGCATTATGATCATCTTCTTCGAATCTTGACAACACATACAAAATCATCATTTTATGGGCCTGTTTGTCCAACTCAGTAAAACCACCAGGACGTATATGGTCGTTCCAGCGCTGAATGTGAGCCGCCTCATATAAAAATTCTAGAAAATTTTTTGTTAGCACTTTATCCCCTCCTTCACTTTCCTGATGATATTTAAATTCCATTAAATAAATAATACTACAGAAAATAGCACTTTTGCCAATTTACCTATGTTTAACCAAATTTTCAGGTATTACGTAAACTGAGCATTAAAAAAGCAGGAATTTTATTCCTGCTTTTTATATCAAATGAGTTCAATGATTGCCATTTCTGCAGCATCGCCGCGGCGAGAACCTACTCTGTAAATACGTGTAAATCCTCCTTGCCGGCCTTCATATTTTGGAACAATTTCTTCAAAAAGTTTCTTTGTTACTTCTTTATCATTTAGAATTGCCAAAACCTGATGTCTTGCATGCAGGTCATTCTGTTTAGCCAAAGTAATCAAATGTGCTGATTTACTGGCAACCTCTTTAGCTTTGATGATAGTAGTTTCTATTCTGCCATATTTGAAAAAGGAAGTTAGAATACTGCGAAATAAAGCTTTACGGTTACCAGAATTACGCCCAAGTTTTCTGTATACCATGCGTCCCGCCTCCTTTGCTATTCTTCGTCACTTTTTTGCAAAGACAATCCTAAATTGGCTAATTTTTTCTTTACTTCATCAAGAGACTTACGACCCAAATTACGCACTTTCATCATATCTTCTTCCGATTTTTGGGTTAGCTCTTCAACAGTATTTATTCCTACCCGTCTAAGGCAATTATTACTGCGCACAGACAAGTCCAAATCGTCAATAGACATTGCTCCTGACCCTTCCTTATGTGCATCTGATCCTTCTAAGTCAGAGCCGCCAGCCGCACTTATAATCGGCTTAGTCATATCACCAGTCTGGAACAGTTTAAAGTAATCAATCATGATACTAGAAGCTATATTTACAGCTTCGTCAGGCATTACACTTCCATCAGTCCAAACTTCCAAAGTAAGCTTATCATAATTAGTTACATTGCCAACGCGTGTATCGGTAACACCGAATTTTGCCCTAGTAATAGGAGAATAAATAGAATCAACCGGAATAACTCCAATAGGCTGATCAGAACGTTTATTCCTATCTGCCGGTAAATAACCCAGTCCTTTTTCAACATGAATTTCCATATTGAAAACTGCATCTTCATCCAGCGTTGCAATATGCAACTCAGGATTCAATATTTCGACATCACTATCTGCAATAATATCAGCAGCGGTAACCTCCTGTTCTCCAGAACATTCTATACGCAGAATTTTTTCCTCTTCACATTCCATTTTTAGACAGAGTCCTTTAATGTTGAGAATAATATCTGCTACATCTTCTCTGACTCCTGGAATAGTAGTAAACTCATGCAGAACCCCGTCAATCTTAACGTGTGTTACTGCTGCACCTGGCAGGGAAGAAAGTAGTACGCGTCTAAGGCTATTGCCAAGCGTAATACCATATCCCCTTTCTAACGGTTCCCAAACAAATTTACCGTAACGTCCGTCATCACTTATTTCAGCAACAACCATCTTAGGTTTTTCTATTTCGATCATGCAGAAGCCTCCTTCTTTCACGTATTACCACAATACGTCTCACAGTTTGGTGGCGAAAGATGTTCTCTAATTATTTAGAGTATAATTCTACAATGAGGTGCTCTTCAATCGGAACATCAATTTCCTCACGTGTTGGGAAACGGTCTACTTTCCCGCCCATATTCAAGGCGTCAAGAATCAACCAAGCTGGAACTGTCTTCGTTACCAAGGTTTCATCCATTCCCTTGAAATATTCCTTGCTTCGGCTATTCTCCATAACAGAAATAATATCTCCTGCTTTAACCAATGCAGAAGGAATATCAAGGCGTTTTCCATTGACTGCAACATGTCCATGTCTTATAATTTGGCGTGCCTGACGACGCGTATTTGCCAAGCCGAGTCTAAACACGACATTATCAATTCTTCGTTCTAAGAGAATCAATAAATTTTCACCAGCAATACCTTCCATTTTTTTCGCTTTATCATAATACCCATGAAATTGTTTTTCTAAAATACCATATATAAACTTTGCTTTCTGTTTTTCAGTCAACTGAATACCATACTCGCTTTTTTTCCTATTCTGGCGTCTAACCTGCCGTCTGGATTCTTTGCTGACTCCCAGAAATGCAGGAGCTAACCCCAAAGATCTACACCTTTTCAGAACAGGTACTCTATCAATAGCCATCTATGTCACACCTCCAATTATACTCTTCTACGCTTCGGCGGGCGGCAACCATTATGTGGAATCGGAGTAGCGTCCTTAATTGAATTAACTTCGAGACCTGCAGCCTGAAGCGCGCGAATAGCAGCTTCACGACCAGCCCCTGGCCCTTTGACGAAAACTTCCACCTGCTTTAAGCCATGCTCCATTGCAGCTTTAGTTGCTTCTTCTGCCGCCATCTGTGCAGCATAAGGAGTGCTTTTGCGGCTACCCCTAAACCCAAGTCCCCCTGCGGAAGCCCAGCTTATAGCATTGCCATCTGTATCAGCAATAGTAACAATAGTATTATTCAAAGTGGAACGAATATGCGCTACGCCATTAAGAATATTTTTACTAACTTTTTTCTTGTTGCGGACAACTTTTTTCCCAGCCACCGACTTATCCCTCCTTACCTATCATTTCTTTCTTCCGCTAGTACGTTTTGGCCCTTTACGGGTACGGGCATTATTTTTAGTATTCTGACCACGAACAGGCAATCCCATACGATGCCTTCTGCCGCGATAACTACCTATTTCGATTAATCGCTTAATATTAAGTGATTCCTCACGGCGAAGATCACCTTCTACCTTGTAATCGTGATCCAGAGTTTCACGGATTTTAGAAATTTCTTCTTCTGTTAATTCCCTAACACGGGTATCCGGATCTACACCAGTTTTAGCCAGAATTTTACGGGATAAAGTAAGTCCTATGCCGTAAATGTACGGTAAAGCATATTCAATACGTTTATCTCTCGGTAAATCGACACCAGAAATACGTGCCATTAACGTACACCTCCTTCTTAACCTTGTCGTTGTTTATGTTTCGGATTTTCGCAAATTACCATAACATGACCTTTGCGTTTGATAACTTTACATTTTTCACACATTGGTTTAACAGATGGTCTAACTTTCATATTTTAAACCTCCTTTTACCTGTTCTTCAAGTTACTTAAACCGATAAGTAATTCTTCCGCGATTGAGATCGTAAGGAGTTAGTTCTACGGTAACCCTATCACCAGGCAAAATTTTAATGAAATTCATACGTATTTTTCCTGATATATACGCCAGGATAACATGATTATTTTCCAGTTTTACCTGAAACATGGCGTTAGGGAGAGCTTCAAGAATAGTGCCTTCAACTTCAATTACATCTTGTTTTGACACAATCTTACCCCCTTAACTGTTTTCCGTAAGACTAGCTTTAACATCTGCATATACCTTATCAATCGCTTGCATGCCAGTAATTTCCTTATATATGCCCTGTTTTTTATAGTATTCAATTAATGGCTCTGTTTGTGAATGGTATGCTTTCAAACGATTTTTTACAGCCTCCTCTTTATCATCGTCACGCTGATAAAGATTGCCACCGCATTTATCACATATGCCTTCCACCTTAGTATGATTGAACTTTATATGATAGGTGGCACCACATGCTTTACATATGCGCCTACCAGTAACCCTGTTGACCAATTCATCATCAGAAACAAAAACATTAATAACACCAGTTAATTTTATTCCCAAGCCTTCCAAAATCCCGTCAAGAGCAATTGCTTGTTCTTCAGTTCTTGGAAATCCGTCTAAAATAAATCCTTTGGAGCATTCTGGTTTGGACAGCCCTTCCCGGACAATACCGATTGTTACAACATCCGGAACAAGTCCACCCGCGTCCATATACCTTTTTGCTTCTTTTCCAAGTTCACTTCCCTGTTTGACAGCTGCCCTAAACATATCCCCTGTGGAGATATGGGATACCTTAAATTCTTCAACAAGTTTTTCTGCTTGAGTGCCCTTCCCAGCACCCGGAGGTCCCATTAAAAGAACATACATCTTAAACTTCCTCCTATTTCATAAACCCATGATAGTGTCGCATAATTACCATCGATTCTATTTGTTTCATGGTATCCAACGCCACACCAACTACAATCAACAAAGCCGTACCACCAAAATAAATTCCCTCAATACTGGTCATCCAACCTACTACATTGGGCATAAGCGCAATTAATGATAGAAATATAGCCCCAGCTAAAGTTATTCTTGACATCACCCTATCCAAATAATCGGTTGTAGGTTTTCCAGGACGCATCCCTGGTATGAAGCCGCCATTCTTTTTTATATTATCAGACATATCGCTTATATTAAGGCTTACAGCTGTATAAAAATAAGTAAAGAACAAAATCATCAAAACGTACAGAGTAGTCTGCAGTGGTGAGCCCCAAGCAAATAAGTTACCCAGTGACTTTACCCATGGAATATCTACAAATTGGGCAATCGTAACAGGAAACATTAACACCGAAGAAGCGAAAATAATAGGGATTACACCTGCCTGATTTACCTTTAAGGGTATATAACTGGCATGTCCGCCATACATTTTTTTGCCAACTAAGCGGTTGGCATATTGAACAGGAATTTTGCGAATACCTTGCGAGATAAGGATTACAAAAACTATTATTGCCAAAGCAATAACTGCAAACAAAATAACGTTTAATAAGTTAACTGTACCAGCTTGCAGGTATTGATAAATAATCTGGAGTCCGTCAGGAAGCCTTGAAACTATACCAGCAAAAATTATAATGGAAATACCATTTCCAACACCCCTGGCAGTAATATATTCTCCAATCCACATCAGAAAAATTGTACCTGCGGTAAGTGTAATGGCAATTACCAAAATAGAATATATACCAGGGTTATTTATCGCCATCCTTAGCCCATAAGCCATTCCACAAGCCTGGATAAAAGCAAGAGCAACTGTCATGGTGCGTGTAAGCTTATTGGTTTTTTTGTACCCTTCCTCGCCTTCTTTTGACCACTGTTCAAGGATAGGTATAACGACCTTTAACAATTGTAAAATAATTGAAGCATTGATATACGGCGTAATGCTCATGGCAAAAACAGAAAATTTGCTTAGAGCACCTCCACTGAACATATCAAGTAATCCGAACAGATTTCCCGTACGAAAAAGCTGTTCAATAACTGCCGCATTAACTCCGGGAACAGGAATATGCGTTCCTGCTCTAAATACAATAAACATGGTAAGAGTAAAAATAACTTTTTGCCTAAGTTCTGTAATTTTGAATATGTTTGCAAGATCTGCCAACATACTAAATTACCTCTACTTTACCGCCAGCTGCAATTATTTTTTCTTCAGCTGTTTTGGTAAATCCAATAGCTTGTACGGTAAGCTTTTTAGTAAGTTCACCATTTCCAAGAATTCTGATACCGTCGCGAATATTCTTAGCAATACCTTCCTCTATAAACATTATAGGTTCAACAACTGTTCCATCTTCAAAACGGTTAAGAACGCTGACATTAATTGCAACGTACTCCTTAGCAAATTTATTATAGAAACCACGTTTCGGCAGGCGAAGATATAAAGGTCTTTGACCCCCTTCAAATCCTGGCCGCTTAACACCGCCAGAACGTGCTTTTTGTCCTTTTTGCCCTTTTCCAGAAGTTTTGCCGAGGCCAGAGCCAAGACCGCGCCCTACACGAACATGAACCCTTTTAGACCCTGGTGCTGGAGACAATTCATGTAACCTCATTTTCAAGTACACCTCCTTGTCTACGCCTTTTCAACCTTCACGAGATGTTCAACCTTATGAATCATCCCACGAATAACAGGCGTGTCTTCTTTTACGATACTAGTATTTATCGTTCCTAATCCCAATGCCCTCACAGTTGCACGCTGATCCTGCGCATAACCGATCAAACTACGAGTTAGCGTGATTTTAATTTGTGCCATTGCTACATCCTCCTTAGCCTAATAACTCTTCTACAGCTTTACCACGTAGAGCAGCAACCGCTTTAGCATTTTTCAGAGATTTCAAGCCCTCAATAGTCGCACGGACAACATTATTCGGATTAGAAGAACCTTGAGACTTTGTAAGGATATCATGTACACCAGCTAATTCCAATACCGTGCGTACAGGTCCGCCAGCAATAACTCCAGTACCTTCTGCGGCAGGTTTTAAAAATACGCAGCCTGCACCAAATACGCCTATGATTTCATGGGGTATAGTAGTACCAGTTCGTGGTACAAATATTCGATTTTTCTTTGCATCCTCAACGCCTTTGCGGATGGCTTCAGGAACTTCAGCAGCTTTGCCAAGGCCCATACCTACATGACCGTTTTCGTCACCGACAACAACTAGTGCAGAAAAGGAGAATCTGCGTCCGCCTTTTACAACCTTAGCAACACGGTTAATGAAAACAACCTTTTCTTTTATGTCGGTCTCTTTATTCTCGAAATTCGCCACTTTACTTCCTCCTTTTCTCAGAATATCAGACCAGCTTCACGAGCAGCATCTGCTAAGGCGGCAACTCGCCCATGATATAAATATCCGCCACGATCAAATACCACTTCTTTAATACCTTTGGCCAAAGCCTTTTCAGCAATTGCTTTGCCTACTGCTTTAGCGGCTTCAATGTTGCCGCCATAATTAGGTTTCAGTTCCTTCTCCAATGTACTAGCAGCAACAATTGTTTCAGCAGTCACATCATTAACAACCTGTGCATAAATATTTGAAAGGGATCTATATACATTTAGTCGCGGTTTTTCTGCAGTACCAAAAATATATCTGCGAGAACGAATATGACGTTTTTTACGTTTCTCGTTTTTATCGACCCTATTAAACAAGCGTTCCACTCCCTTCTTTCAGCAGGAATTATTTCTTCGCCTTAGCGCCGGCTTTGCCCATCTTACGGCGAACATATTCGCCTTCATATCGAATGCCTTTGCCCTTATATGGTTCAGGTGGCCGCAAAGCACGAATAGCAGCCGCAACAGCACCAACTGTTTCTTTATTGGTACCGCTCACAACGATTTTATTTTGGGTAGGTACCTCAAAGGTAATACCTGCAGGCGGCTCTTTAATTACTGGATGCGAAAATCCAAGATTGAAGCTTATATTTTGTCCCTGCTTGGCTGCGCGGTAACCGACTCCATGAATTTCCAGTGTTTTAGAGAAACCTTTTGTCACCCCAATAACCATATTATTAATCAGAGTACGAGATAGACCATGCATAGAGCGATCTTCTTTTTCGTCACTAGGCCGTTCTACAGTCAAAATTTCGTTATCCAATGTCAATTTCATTTTCTTATTAATTTGCCGCAAAAGTTCGCCCTTAGGACCTTTAACAGTTACAAAATTATTTTCAATAGCAACTGTTACGCCAGCGGGAACACTAATTGGCATTTTACCAATTCTAGACACTTATGAGCACCTCCTATCCTATAAGTATTACCAGACATATGCGAGTACTTCTCCACCTAGTCCAGCCTTACGGGCATTTTTATCAGTCATCAGCCCCTGAGAAGTAGAGATTATTGCTATCCCAAGCCCTCCAAGAACTCTAGGGAGTTGATCTTTTTTAGAATATACTCTCAGCCCAGGTTTAGAAATACGTTTAATTCCAGAAATAACTTTTTCTTTATTTGCTCCATATTTCAAACTAACACGAATACTATTCTGTTTATTATTCTCAATTATTTCAAAATCTTTGATGAAACCCTCGGCCTTCAAAATTTCAGCAATAGAAACTTTAATTTTGCTACCTGGAATTTCAACTTTATCGTAACGAACTGAATTTGCGTTACGAATACGAGCAAGCATATCAGCAATCGGGTCAGTCATTACCATATTATAATACCCTCCTTCCTTTTATACGTTATCTCACCAACTTGCTTTTTTTACTCCAGGTATAGCGCCTTTATAGCAATATTCCCGAAAACAAATGCGGCAAAGGCCAAATTTCCGCATATATCCGCGCGGACGTCCACATATTTTACAGCGATTATAGCTACGAACCTTAAATTTTGGCTCTCTTTTCCATTTTTCGATCAGAGCTTTCTTAGCCAAAGTATTCCCTCCTCACTTAGGCGCCAAACGGCATTCCAAGAAGCTTTAGTAATTCTCTTGCCTCTTCGTCAGTCTTCGCAGTAGTGACAATAACAACCTCCATTCCTCTTATTTCGTCAATCTTATCGTAGTCAATTTCCGGGAAAATTAATTGTTCCTTTAGTCCCAAAGCGTAATTACCGCGCCCATCAAAAGAAGCTGAGCTCACTCCGCGAAAATCACGGACACGCGGAAGAGCAAGATTCATTAATTTATCAAGAAAATAATACATACGATCGCCTCGTAAAGTAACTTTCGCACCTATTGACATGCCTTGACGGACCTTAAATGCAGCAATAGACTTTCTAGCTTTAGTAATTATAGGCTTTTGTCCTGCGATTGTAGTCAAGTCCGCAACAGCAGATTCCATGGCTTTACTATTAGCTACTGCTTCGCCTACACCCATATTGATAACAACTTTCTCAAGCTTAGGGATCTCCATAACATTTTTGTATTGGAATTTATCCATAAGTCCTTTTACAACTTCAGATAAATACTTTTCTTGTAATCTTGGTTTTGTCATTCAATATTCTCCTCATTTCCCGGAATCTATTTATCAATAACTTCTCCGCATTTTTTGCAGGTTCTAACAAATTCTCCAGAAACTATTGTCTTTTTAATTCTAGTGGCCTTTTTACATGAAGGGCATACTAACATTACTTTGGACGAATAAATCGGAGCTTCCTTAGTAATAATCCCGCCCTGTGGATTTGCCTGTGACGGTTTAGTATGACGCTTAACTTTATTTATTCCTTCAACAATTACCCTAGCTTTTTTGGGCTGAGCTTCAATTATCTTACCTTGCGTACCCTTGTCCTTACCGGACAAGACAAGAACAGTATCGCCTTTTTTTACATGCAATTTTACAGTAATTGCCATCTTAAGAACACCTCCTTACAGTAGCATGCATTTAATTTCCTATAGCACTTCCGGCGCCAAAGAAATTATTTTCATGAAATCTTTCTCACGGAGTTCACGAGCAACAGGTCCAAAAATACGTGTTCCTCTTGGACTCTTGTCGTCTTTTATAACGACAGCAGCGTTTTCATCAAACCGGATATAAGAACCGTCAACACGACGAACTCCCTTTACCGTGCGCACAACAACTGCTTTAACTACTTCCCCCTTTTTTACAACGCCACCAGATGATGCATCTTTTACAGCACATACGATAACATCTCCAATATTAGCATATCTACGGTAAGAACCGCCTAATACTCGAATACACATAACTTTCTTAGCGCCAGTGTTATCGCCAACATCAAGGATAGTCTGTTGCTGTATCATAGATTTGCGGGCAGCGCGGGGGGTGCGGGTCGGGGGGAGTGGGTGTGTGTGGGGGGGGGGAGG
>JAJQDY010000033.1:0-5448 GCA_021201965.1 Phascolarctobacterium sp. | reverse complement strand
AAAAATAAACTTTATATCGACACTGTTTAAGCCAAAATTAATGTAAGTTTGTTCGCTTAACATTTATTTTTCCACCACCCTTTGCCAGTTTATAACAGGCAAATATTATTTTACGCGTTCAACAATTTCGACAACGCGCCAGCATTTATCCTTGGAAAGCGGGCGAGTCTGCATAATCTGCACTATATCGCCGACATGAGCTTCATTATTTTCGTCATGAGCCTTAAATTTTATAGTATGTTGTACGCCTTTTTTGTACAGCGGATGCTGAACGAACCTTTCTACTGCGACCACAACAGTTTTTTGCATTTTATCGCTGACAACTTTACCAATACGGGTAACACGTGCATTTCTTCCTTCTGTCACAACTGTTTCCTCCTTGTTGATATTTCATATAAAATAATTACGCATTGAGTTCCCATTGTCGTTGAATAGTCTTAATACGAGCAATAGATTTCCTTACTTCACGGACTTTCAAGGGATTTTCACATTGCCCAGTAGCCATCTGGAAGCGCAGATTGAAAAGTTCCTCTTTCAAATCTGCTAATTTATTATCTAATTCACCAACAGGCATTTCACGGATTTCTGTAATTTTCATCTAGCTTCACCACCCTTTTCCTGTGCGGCTGCTTCAGCTTCCTGTTGAGCCCGAGTCACAAATTTACATTTAATAGGCAATTTATGGCTGGCCAGACGCATAGCTTCTTTAGCTACTTCTTCACTTACACCATTCATTTCGAACATTACACGCCCAGGTTTTACTGCAGCTACCCAATATTCTGGAGATCCTTTCCCTTTTCCCATTCGTGTTTCTGCTGGTTTTGCAGTAACTGGCTTGTCAGGGAAAATTTGAATCCAAACCTTGCCGCCACGTTTAATATAACGAGTCATTGCAATACGAGCCGCCTCAATCTGCCTGTTAGTTATCCAGGATGGCTCTAAAGCCATTAAACCAAAATCACCCTGAGCAATTTTATTTCCTCTCGTGGCATGGCCTGTCATGCGACATCTATGCTGTTTACGATGTTTAACTCTCTTCGGTAATAACATATCTAATTATGCCTCCTTTGCCGGAGCAGTTTTGGCTGCCTCTTTGCTCTCAGGAAGGACTTCTCCTTTATAAATCCACACTTTTACGCCAATTTGACCATAAGTAGTATGTGCTTCTGCAGTACCATAATCAATATCAGCACGTAAAGTATGCAGAGGAATGCTACCTTCACGATAACCTTCGCTACGCGCAATTTCAGCTCCTCCTAAACGGCCGCTGCACATAATCTTAATACCCTTTGCTCCCATTCGCATTGTACGGCCTACACACTGTTTCATGGCACGGCGAAAAGCTATACGCCTTTCCAGCTGAGCTGCAACATTCTCTGCCACCAAAGTTGCATCCATATCCGGAGTTTTAACTTCAATAATATTAATATCAATCATACTTTCAGTCATTTTTTTCATGTCAGACTCCAGAAGTTCAATATTACTTCCTTGCCTTCCAATGACCATACCTGGCTTGGCTGTATGGATAAAAATACGGGTTTTATTAGATGCCCGCTCAATTACAACTTTAGAAATACCAGTCAAGAACAGCTTTTCTTTAATAAATTCACGGATTCTAATATCTTCTAAAAGAAATTTCTGATAGTCCTTACCAGCGTACCATTTTGAATTCCAATCCTTTATAATACCAACACGAAGACCATGCGGATTAACTTTTTGACCCACTACTTTTCCCTCCTTCTTTTGAATATTATTTTTCTTTAACTGCTACAGTCACATGGCTAGAACGTTTCAATATTTTGAAAGCCTGTCCACGGGAACGAGGATGTATACGCTTCAGAGTCGGTCCTGAATCTACAAAACAGGAAGATACTATCAGGTTATCTACATTCATATCATAATTATGTTCTGCATTAGCAACGGCACTGCGCAGAACTTTTTCAATTACCTTAGAACCAACTTTCGGGGTAAATTTGAGGATCGCAAATGCTTCACCAACGGATTTACCGCGGATTAGATTGATGACTATGCGTAATTTACGCGGTGCAATGCGAATATATTTAGCAATTGCTGTTGCTTCCATTATATGTACGGCCCCCTTTCCCCATTATTTCACGCTAGTGGTCTTATCTGCATGACCTCTGTAAGTACGAGTAGGCGCAAATTCTCCCAGTTTATGTCCTACCATGTCCTCAGTAATGAATACCGGTACATGTTTACGTCCGTCATGAACTGCAATTATATGCCCAACAAAAGATGGTATAATAGTCGAGCTACGAGACCATGTTTTAACAACTTTTTTATCATTAGCATTATTCAGTGCATCAATTTTTTTCAAAAGACTTGCAAGAACAAAGGGTCCTTTCTTTATTGATCTAGACACTAGGCCAACCTCCTTTCCCTATCCTGTTAATTTATTTGCTTCTGCGTTTCAAAATAAGTTTGCTCGAAGGTTTACGTTTTTTCCGCATACGTGTGCCTAAAGCACATTTTCCCCAAGGAGTAACAGGATGTTTCCGCCCAACAGGAGATTTCCCTTCGCCACCACCATGCGGATGATCATTAGGATTCATAACCACACCACGATTTGTTGGTCGAATTCCCAACCAACGGCTACGTCCAGCTTTACCAAGGCAAATATTTTCAACATCCACATTACCAACCTGCCCGATAGTTGCCCGACAGTTAATATGTACTTTCCGAATTTCACTGGAAGGAAGACGCAAAAGAGCGTAATCCCCTTCTTTAGCCATCAATTGTACTGAAGCACCAGCGCTACGTGCCATCTGACCGCCTTTACCAATTTTCATTTCTACATTGTGCACTGCAGTACCTAAAGGAATATTTTTCAGCGGAAGACAGTTTCCAATTTTGATATCTGCATTAGGACCACTTTCTATTGTATCCCCAACTTTTAAATTAAGAGGAGCAATAATATAGCGTTTTTCTCCATCTGCATAATTTACAAGAGCAATACGGGCATTCCGATTAGGATCGTACTCAATAGTTGCAACTCTAGCAGGAACACCATCTTTATTACGTTTAAAATCAATAATGCGATAAAGCCTTTTATGACCGCCGCCCTGATGACGTACAGTCATTTTCCCTGTATTATTACGGCCCGCATGCTTATTCAGTTTTGCCAAAAGCGGACGATAAGGTTTATTTGTCGTAATCTCTTCGAAGTCAGACACGGTAATAAATCGTCTGGAAGGAGAATACGGATTAAAGCTTTTGATAGCCATATAATTTAGCCTCCTATCTTAGTTCAATTACATTCCTTCGAAAAGGGGAATAGTATTGCCTTCAACAAGCGTCACAATAGCTTTCTTATAATCGGATCGCTTGCCGACGTTTCTTCCTACGCGTTTAGTTTTTCCAAGCATGCGAACAGTATTTACCTTGGATACCTTAACACCGAAAACCGCTTCTACTGCTTGGCGTATTTCAACCTTATTAGCTTTAAGCGGAACCTGGAAAGTATACTTGTTTTCCTGCATCATAGCTGATGTTTTTTCCGTAATTATAGGGCGAAGTAATAAATTACGAGGATTAGTAGCCATTATACAAGCACCTCCGCAATTTTTTCCACTACCTCTTTGGCAAGGAATACTTTATTGCTTTTGAGAATATCGAAACAGTTAAGACACATATTGGAAATTGTAGTTACTTTAGGCATATTTCGAGTAGAGAGCTCAACATTTTTATTAGCACCATTAGTAATAAGCAGTGCTTTGGCATCAACAGCATTAAAAACAGCTAACAGAGCGACTACATTTTTGGTTTTTGGGACATCAAAGTTTAAACCTTCGACAACTACCAACTCTCCTGCAGCGACCTTTGCGGATAAAGCACAGCAAAGTGCCAAACGACGTGCCTTACGAGGCATCTTCTTCGCATAACTGCGCGGACTAGGGCCAAATACAGTGCCGCCGCCCTTCCATTGTGGAGAACGAATAGAACCGCAACGAGCACGTCCGGTACCTTTTTGTTTCCAGGGTTTACGGCCGCCACCGCGTACTAAGCCACGCATCTTTGTGGCAGAAGTACCCTGACGCTGGTTAGCTAATTGCATAACAACCGCCTGATGTACAACAGCCTCATTAAATTCAACACCAAAAATGAAATCATTCAATTCTATTTCACCAGTCACTTGACCGGAGATGTTGTATACTGATAACTTCGGCATCAGAAACATCCTCCTTTCTTTAACCTACCTTCATTTATTTGATAGGTTTTACAGTTTCCTTAACTGTTACGCAGGAACCTGTAGCACCTGGAATGCCACCTTTAATCAAAATAAGGTTACGTTCCGCATCCACTTTTACGATGGTTAGTCTCTGAACAGTAACTTGTTCATTTCCCATCCGTCCCGGCAATTTCTTTCCTTTCATTACGCGACCGCCATGGCCTGAATACATAGGTCCCAATGAACCAGGTTCACGATGGGATTTAGATCCGTGACTCATAGGTCCGCGGCGGAAATTATGCCGTTTAACTGTACCAGCAAAACCCTTGCCACGAGAAATACCTGTCACGTCAATTAATTCACCAGCGTTAAAAATATCAGCAGCAATCTTTTCACCTACTTTATATTCAGAAGGAGCAGGTAAACGTAATTCTCTGACAAATTTCACTGGTGCAACGCCAGCTTTGCCAAAATGGCCTTTCATCGGCTTGGTAACATGTTTTTCTTTAACTTCGCCAAACCCAATCTGCACAGCATTATATCCGTCAACTTCTTCAGTTTTATTTTGAAGTACAATGCAAGGTCCTGCCTCAACTACAGTAACGGGAACAAGTGTGCCATCATCTTGAAAAATTTGGGTCATTCCCAGTTTCCTACCTAAGATACCTTTAGCCATTATTACACCTCCTCCTTACAGTTTAATTTCAATATCCACGCCGGCTGGAAGATCCAAACGCATCAAAGCGTCAATGGTCTTTGCAGTAGGCTCTAAAATATCTACCAATCTTTTATGGGTACGCATTTCAAATTGTTCACGAGAATCTTTATTAACATGTGGAGAACGCAAAATAGTATATATATTTCTTTCAGTGGGAAGCGGTATTGGGCCAGATACCTGTGCTCCAGTACGTTTAGCCGTTTCCACAATTTTTGCCGCACTTTGGTCAAGTGCTTTATGATCATACGCCTTTAAGCGTATTCTGATTTTTTGAGAATTAGCCATTAGAAATTTCCTCCTAAATCGCCCAGTTTCTAAGAACGGACATACTCCGTGAAAATATCCCTACATTGCAGAGAAGCAACCTTTCACATCATCGCAGGACCATTAAAAATACGATAATGGAGGGGTGGATTAGACCCCTCAAAAACTATTTACTCAAAAAGGATGGGTTATTCCTCAATAGTTGAAACTACACCTGCTCCCACTGTCCTGCCGCCTTCCCTTATTGCGAACCTTAACCCCTGCTCTATGGCTATCG